>CAZRSI010000044.1:0-7033 GCA_964602575.1 uncultured Anaerolineae bacterium | reverse complement strand
GGGCGTTCTCGATGGCGATGGCGATCTGGCTGGCCAGGGTTTGCAGGATGAAGAGGTCGTCCTGGTCGAAGGCGTTGAGCTTATCGCTGTCCACATCCAACACGCCTACCACTCGGCCTCCCACCTTCAGCGGCACAGTAAGCTCCGATTTCGTGTCCGGAAGCAACTCGTCTGGGATGAAGTGAGGCTCCTGGCTGACGTCGTTAGCCAATAACGGCTCGCCCGTGTGGGCCACCCAGCCGATTATCCCCTCCTCGCCGATCTTTAAGCGAAAATCTCGTTCTTTCCAGACCTTTTCCGATGTCGGGTCGCTGCTGGCTTTGAAGACCACGTAGCCACTGCCCGGCTCGACGAGGAAGATGTCCACATGATAGTAGCTGAAGTTCTGCTGGATGGCTTTGGTCACATAGGGAAACAGTTCATCGAGATCGAGGATGGCAGAAGCCTTTCGACCCACCTCCTCCACAATCTGCAACTGGCGAGCCCGCCGCTCCGTCTCCTCGAACAGTCTAGCGTTCTGCATGGCGACGGCCAGGCGGTCGGCCACTGCTTCCATGGCCACAAGATCCAACTCGTCGAAGTCGTTGAGACGGCTACTCTGCAGGTCCAGGACACCGATCACCTTGCCACCATGTTTAACGGGAACGCACAGCTCCGATTTGGTGAGCACTTCTCCCAAAAAGCCCGGCACGTAGTGAGGGTCCTTGCTAATGTCAGGAGCCAGCCAGGATCTGCCCGTCCGGGCCACAAAGCCCATGATCCCTTCATCTAAAGATTGACGGTATTCCCCCGCAGCCATGTGCTCGAAGCCACCCGCGATGGCCTGCATCACCAACTCGTGGCGGTCCTCATCTACGAGCAGGAGGGCCACGTTGTAGTAGTTGAAGCTCTCCTGGATAAAGTGGGTCACCTCGTGCATCAGCTTGTCCAGATCCAGAATGGAGGCCGCTTTATCGCCCACCTCGTTGATAAGCGCCAATTGCCTGGCTCGCCTTTTCTCCTCCTCAAAAAGCCTGGCGTTCTCGATGGCGATGGCAGCCTGATCGGCCAGGAGCTCCAGGAGGTGCAGTTCTTCCTCGCGGAACTCATGTGGTTCCTTGAAGGCAATGTTCATTACACCCACCACCCGCTCCCCGATGCGCAGCGGCAGGCCGACGATAGCGCCGCCCCACTGGTAGTCTCGAAACAGCGGGTGGCTGTTAACATCGGGAACGACAATGCGCTCCCCGCTGCGGGCCACAGTGTAGGTCAGGCCATGAGGACGAGGGTCGGAGTAAGGCTCTTCTCGACGACCATTCTTCCACAGGGCGGCACCGAAGGTAAGTAGTTCACCATCATAGAGGAAAACGTGAGCATCGTAAGCGTCTACCAACCGGAGGGCATGGTCTAGAATTGCCTCCAGAATCGGCTGCAGTTCAAGGGTGGAGGTGAGATGCAAGCTGGCTTGATGAAGCACCTCGAGTTGCGCGCTATGCCTGCGTTCTGATTCGTATAGCCGGGCGTTCTTAATGACAGCAGCGGCATGGTCGGCGAAGACTCGCAGTATCTCTGCATGGGCCTGGGTGAAGAAGCCAGGGGTGGCGCTGTCCACGTTGAGGAAGCCAATCACCTGGTCCCGCACGATAATCGGCACGCCTGCATACGAGCGCAGCCACGCTTGCACTGGCACATGAACCCATCCCGGGTAAGTGGCGGTGTCGGGGATAACTACGGGTTCTCTGCTCTCCAGCATATGTTGGAGGTTAGGCACCTCAGGGATGCGAAAGACGACCGTGGAGACAAACTCTTCGGCTCCGAAGCGTTCGTAGCCACGCCAGCGGGCAATGCGCACCTCATCGCCCTCGATGAGCATGATGTTGGTAGCGTCGTTGGGAACCACCCGGCTGACCTGCTCCAGGATGCGATCCAGTATCTGATCGAAGTCGAGTGTGCCGGTCAGGGCGGCCGTCGCCTCCGCCATTGCTTCAGCCAGCTCCCGCTGCTCCCGCTCCATCTCATACAGCCGGGCTTTCTCCACGGCCACAGCCACCTGGTCGGCGATGGTGCAGAGCAGTTCTTGGTCCTCTTCGTTATAAGCGTAGGGGCGATAGGCCTGCACCGAGATCACCCCTACCAGCCGCTCACCGATCAGCATGGGCACCCCCAGCCACGATGCGGGCATCTTCATCGTGCCCCACAGCCTGGCGGGAGGCAGGCGATCACGCTCTTTCTCGAAGTCACGGATAAGGAGGGGCTTCTTCTTTGTCACAACAACGGCGGTCAACCCTGTCTCCAGGGGACGTCGCTCCGGAGGTTCTCGCATCCCTTCGTCTACCCGCAGGCGGAAGTCCAGTTCCTTGGCCTCCTCGTCGTACAGGGCGATGAAGAAGGCATCGGGCTGGAAGATATCGGCGACCTCCTGGTATACTGTCTCCAACAAGTCATCCAGGTGGAGAACAGCGCTTACGGCCCGGGCGATGTGGTTAATCACCGCCAGCCGCTCAGCGCGCCTCTGTGCCTGCTCATATAAGCGGGCGTTGCGGATGGCAATGGCTGCCTGGTTGGCAAACAGGCTCAGCAATTCCGCATCGGCTTGGGAGAAGGTGCGTGGGGGAGGACGGCTGATCTCCAGCACCCCCAGGAACTCCTCGCCCCAACGGATTGGCATGCCCATCACGGCCTGGAAAGAGTAGCCCTCCCAGCCGCTCACCCGTCCTTCCCAGCGATGATAGTCGTCCACAATGAGGGGTTGGCCGGTTTCCAGAACTCGGCCGCACAGGCCCTCGCCCCGGCGCAGAATGGGTTTGGAAGGCGGCTGATTGAGACCGACGGAAACGGTCCACTCCAGCACATCACGATCCGGACGGTAGAGGTGGAGCATACCTGAATCACCCTCCAGCAGTTCGACGGCCCGCGAGACAATGGAATGGAGCAGGGCATCCAAGTCCAATTGCGCGGTTAGCTCCAGTCCCACCTGTCGCAGTGCCTCCAACTGGGATGTGCGCTGGCGCAATTCCTTTTCCACTCCTTGGCGTTCGCTCAGTTCCTGTTGAACTGCCTGGTACAGGCGCGCATTCTCGATGGCCACAGCCGCTAGCTGCGCTATGCCCTGACACAGGGCTATTTCATCTGGTGTGAATTCCCGTCGTCGTCTGCTCTCCCATATCTCAGCGACTCCAATAAATTCGCCTTTCACCCTCAGGGGGATGTACAGGACTGTTTTGGCCCCGTACTCCTGCATGTAGGCACGTTCGACTTCGCTCAGATCTGGGTCGTCAATATGAGAGATGGCGTACAGGTTGGCCTTTATCTTCTCAAACCATTCCTCTCTGCCCTCCTCCGAGTAAGCCACCCCCAGATCGGAAACCCGTTCCTCAGGGCAGGCCTGCGGGCTGATATATTCAGCAAGGACGCGGGAGGTCATTGTCTCTGGCTCATAACTGTCTATGTAAGCGCTGGTGGCCCCCACGGCTCGGCACATTTGCTCGGCGATCCGGGTCAGTACGGTCTGCAGGTCCAGGCTGGAGGAGATGACAGTACCTGCTTCGCGGAGGATAATTTGCTCGCGCAGGCGCTTTTGGATACTGACTTCGGCCCGGCGTAGCGCCTCCTCCAGCCGCTTGCGCTCGGATTCCATCGCTTTTAACCCGGCAACCTGTTGGCGCAATTCGGCTAATTCAGCTAAAATCTGCTCTTTGGTCTTGTGCTCATCTTCCATCTACAGCCTCCTCCCCCCTCGCCCCGATCATCCCATCGGTTGTCTTCTTACTTCAACTTAAACCCCTTCTCGGTGAAAAGCCTCACGCAAGCGTCTACCACCTCAGGATCATAAAGGATGCCCCTATTCCGCGAGATCTCCTCCAGGGCCTCGTCTATGCTGTGCGCTGGTCGGTAAGGTCGGTGAGAGACCATAGCCTCCACCACATCAGCTACAGCCAAAATCCTCGCCTCCAGCATAATCTCTTCACCCGAAAGCCCCTGCGGGTAGCCAGAACCATCCATCCTCTCGTGATGCTGGAGCACGATCTTGGCCACCGGCCAGGGGAAATCTATCCTCTTCAAGATGTCGTAACCGACCTGGGGATGGGTTTTAACCAAACTGAGTTCGAGATCGTTTAACCGCCCGGGTTTACTGAGAATCTCAGTGGGTACAGCTATCTTGCCGAGGTCATGAATAAGCCCAGCCATGCGAATTCCCTCAATCTGCTCCTGGGGAAGGCCCATTTCGGTCGCTATGGCTTGGGCAAGATCGGCTACTCGCCGTTGATGGCCAGCTGTATAGGGGTCCTTCACTTCGACTATCGAGGCCACAGTCTGGATGGTCCCACCCAGGGCCTCTCGCAACTTCGCCAAAGTATGTTGAAGCTCTTCCTCCGCCCGCACGCGCTCGGTAATGTCCTCCCCCGAACTCAAAATGCCAATCACATTACCCGCATCGTCTGTCAACACAGTGTTGTGCCAGGCGATAATCCTTTCCTCTCCAAATCTTGTCACAATCGGGTTCTCATAGTATTCGACCGGCTCAATCTCTCCCGCCATCAATCTCCGGAAAACGGGCTTAACCTCTTCCCTGATTTGCACTGGTAGACAAGTATCGAACCAATTCTTGCCGACAAGCTCGCTTTCTTCATACCCCAAAACCTCACAACCCTTTTGGTTGATAAGTGTGATCTCTCCCCTGGCGTTAAGAGCCACCATCATTACCCTCGCTACGTCGAGGTACTTCTGTATCCTGTCTCTCTCATGACGTAGCTCCTCCTCCACCCGCTTGCGCGCGGCGATTTCTTGCTGAGCCGCCTCATATAGTCGCGCGTTCTTGATGGCCAGCCCGGCCTGATCGGCCAGGCCAAGCAGTATGGCTCGCTCTTGGTCTGAGAGCTGCTCCCGCGGGGAGAGGACAACCAACACCCCCACCACCCTCTCGCCGGCCGGCAAGGGGACACAGGCCGCCAACCTGGCCCCCATAGCCCGCTCAATGAGCGGGGCCAGCTTCGGGCTGATGGCTGGCTCGACGCCTATCACGATCCGCTCCGGCGCCCGGCTCCAAGCCTGAAGTTCGCCACTCAGATAGGCCCAAGCTATAGGATTTTCCCTGGCCGTCAGGGGTAAGCTGAAAGACGCTATGTCGAATCCAGTGAGCCTGACTGCGAGGTTCACGAACCGCTTGCCCCACACCGCGCCCAGGATCAGCCGCTTGCCGGTGGCATCGGGAACTACGATGAGAGCTCCAACATAGTTGAAGAGCTCGCCAGCGCCCTGGGCAATCGTCTTCAGCACCTCTTTCAACGGGGCCGTGCTGCCCAGAGTGGCATTGATTCGCAGCAAGGTTTCAAGGTAGAGGCTGTAGGCCTGAACCCTCTCTTCAGCCCGCTTGTGCTCGGCCTTCGCCGCTTCCAGTTCGGCGACCCGTTGGCGCAATCGCACCAACTCCTCCATGAGTTGCTCTTTGGTCCTATCCTCCCTCATCCCTAGGTGCCTCCGATGGGCGAAGGTCTCCCGGCCGAGCCCCCCGCCTCGGTCAGAGACCCTCGGCGATCAGGCAATCAGTTATCAGTCATCATTGATCACTGCCCACTGATCACTGATCACTGTCAAATCATACTGCCGCCGATACATCTGACTGTACAGGCCGCCTCGGGCCAAAAGCTGGTGATGATTGCCCACCTCGACGATGCGACCGTTCTCCAGGGCGATGATCTTGTCGGCGTGGCGGATGGTGGACAAACGATGGGCGATGATCAGGGCAGTGCGCCCCTCTAACACCTTCTCCAACGCCCGCTGGATCAGATACTCGGCTTCGGCGTCAACTGACGATGTGGCCTCGTCGAGGATGAGGATACGAGGGTCGGTCAGGATGGCCCGCGCCAGCGCCAGACGCTGCTTCTGCCCGCCGGATAGCTTCACCCCTCGCTCGCCGATCTCGGTGTCGTAGCCCTGCGGCAGGGTCACGATGAACTCGTGGGCATAGGCCGCCTTCGCTGCGGCGATCATCTCCTCCTCAGTGGCGTCCGGCTTGCCATAGATTATGTTCTCGCGCACCGTTCCGTTGAACAGGAAAGTATCCTGCAACACCACAGCGATCTGTCGGCGAAGGGACGCCAATTTAACCTTTCTGACATCATAACCATCAACAGTGACCCGGCCACTGACGGGGTCATAGAAGCGTGGGATCAGGTTAGCGATGCTGGTCTTGCCAGCCCCGCTGGGCCCCACCAGGGCCACCACTTCGCCGGGCCGCATCTCGAAGCTGACATCGCGCAGCACCTCATCGCCCGTGCCGTAGCGGAAGAAGACGTGCTCAAAAGCAACCGCTCCGCGGATGGTAGGCAACTCGATGGCATCAGGCGCATCCTCGATCTCTGGCACGGTATCCAGCAATTCGAAAACCCGCTCCCCGGCAGCGATGGCCTGCTGCACTGTGTTGTCAACCTGAACCAGCCGGTTGATGGGTTCATAAAAGGAAGCTACATAGGAGATGAAGGCCACCAGCCCTCCCAGGGTCAACATCCCGTTGAACACGCGATACGCACCGAAGCCCAACACGATGACCATGCCCAGAGAGGCTACGAAGCTCATGGCTGGGAAAAAACTGGACCAATACCGAATGCCCTTCACACGCTCTTCGTAATATTGGGTACTGCGCCGGGTGAAGCGGTCCAGCTCGTATTGCTCCTGACCGAAGGCCTGGATCACCCGTATGCCAGAGATGTTGTCCTGCAATTCGGCGTTGATGTCGCCCAGGCGGTCGCGCACTCGCCGGTAGATAGGGCGCACTCGGGTGTTGAACAGACGCAGGGATACAGCCAAGATGGGGACCGGTAGCAGTGTCAAAAGGGCCAGCGGCCAATCCAGGACAAAGAGGATAGCCGCCGTCCCCACTAAGCGCAGCAGGTCAACGATGAGAAATCCGACGGAATGGGTAATGAATTCCTCCAGAGCATTTACGTCATTGGTGATGCGCGACATGATCTCGCCCGTCTGCCGGTTCTCGAAGAAGGAGATAGAGAGGCGTTGCAAGTAATCATAGAGGAGAACGCGGAGGTCCAGGATGAAC
>CAZRSI010000043.1:6118-14932 GCA_964602575.1 uncultured Anaerolineae bacterium | reverse complement strand
CGCGGCGGGGCCTTGAGCGCGCCCAGAGCGACCTCGGTCACGCGGGTCACCACCTCCGCGCCGAAGCCGTGGGTGAGCGGGCCGGGCTCGGCTACCACCAGCCGCCCGGTTTTGACCACCGACTGCACGACCGTTGCCCAGTCGCAGGGGACAAGGGTGCGCGGATCCACCACCTCAACGCTAATCCCCTCGCCGGCCAGCATCTCGGCTGCCTCCAGCGCCGGGCCCACCATGGCCCCTATCGCCACCAGCGTCACGTCGTCGCCGGGCCGCTTGACCTCGGCCACACCGATGGGCACCAGGTACTCCTCCTCTGGCACGGGGCCGATGGCGGCGTAGAGCAATTTGTTCTCGAAGAACAACACCGGGTTATTGGAGCGGATGGCCGCCTTGAGCAACCCCTTGGCGTCGTAGGGGGTGCCAGGGGCGGTGATGATCAGGCCGGGGATGCCGGTCAGCCATGCCTCCAGGCTCTGCGAGTGCTGGGCCGCCGCGCCGAGGCCACCGCCGCCCGGCGTACGTACCACCAACGGCAGCGCGTACTGCCCGCCGCTCATGTAGCGCAACTTGGCTGCCTGGTTGACGATGGGGTCCATGCAGGTGGTCAGGAAGTCGGAGAAGAGGATCTCGGCCACCGGGCGGCGACCGGTCATGGCTGCCCCCACTGCTGCACCAACGATGGCGTATTCGCTGATAGGAGTGTCCAACACACGATGCGGGCCAAACTCCTCGGCGATGCCGGCGGTCACGCCGAAGTAGCCGCCCGTAGACACATCCTCACCCAGCAGGAACACCCGCTCGTCGCGCGCCATCTCCTCGGCCAGCGCCTCAAAGAGGGCTTTGGAGTAGGTGATCTCGCGCGTCGTCGGCTGACGTGGTGCAGGCCGGTAGAGGACGGACAGCTCAGGCGCGTACACGTCCTTCGTGAGAGTATCCAGGGATGGGTCGGGACTGTCCAGGGCGAAGGCTATGGCCTCCTTCACCATCATCTCTGCCTGGCGAGTGATCTCGGCCACGTCCTCCGGGGTGAGAATGCCGCTCTCCAGCAACTCGCGCTCCAACCGCTGGATGGGACACTTTTTCTTCCAGGCCTCCACTTCGGCCGGATCGCGATAGTCAGCGTCCTCGCCCTCCATGTGGCCGCGCCAGCGATAGGTGAGGCATTCTAGCAGGGTGGGCCCTTCGCCCCGGCGGGCGCGCTCCACTGCCTCCTGGGTGGCCGTGTAGACCTCCCAGACATCATTGCCGTCCACTGTCACGCCAGGGATGCCGTAGGCCACGGCTCGGTCCGAGAGCCACTGGATGGCGGTGTGTTTGCTGGCCGGGGTGAACTCACCGTACAGGTTGTTCTCAATGACGAAAACTACCGGTAGCTTGAACACAGCGGCGAAGTTCACTGCCTCGTGAAACATGCCCTGGTTGGTAGCCCCATCGCCGGAGAAGGTCACTGCCACCTGGTCGCTATCTTGCTGCCAGGCGGAGAGACCCGCGCCAGTGGCTATGAGGTATGGTGCACCGACGATGCCGTTAGCCCCCAGTGCGCCCACCGCAGCCTCGGTGACGTGCATCGAGCCGCCTTTGCCCTTGCACAACCCGGTCCGCTTGCCGAATAGCTCGGCCATCATGCCCTTCACGTCGGCACCCTTGGCCAGCATGTGGCCGTGGCCGCGGTGGGTGGTGGTCATGTAATCGTCGGCCCGCAGGGCAAAGCAGACGCCCACCGCCGTCGCTTCCTGGCCGATGGAGAGGTGCACGACCTCGGTGGGCAGGTCACCCCGGGCAAAGGCTTCCGCTAGCGCCTCTTCGAAGGCGCGGATGAGCCGCATACGGCGGAGCATCTCTATCTTAAGGGATGCCTCCTCGGTCGGCAGTTCCTGGGGGCGCAACTCGACTCGCCAGAAGTCATTGGGCAGATCGTCAACCAACGGAATGAAGTGGCGGCTCAGGGCCTCGTAGTCTATCGCTGGCGGCACCGCAGCGCCCCGCAGTCGTCCCAGCAGCCGGGCTAGCAGTCCCTTTCTTGCCTTTGGCCTCCTGCCTCTTGCTTCCTCTGGAATCATCTCCTCGTAGCCCAACTCGCGGAGCACCTGGGGGTAGATGTCGAAGGCGGGCTTGATGGCCGGCAGCAGGGCCAGGGCCTTGGGCACCGACCCCCGCGAGACGACCTTGCGGGTGGCGATGGCGCGGGCCACGTTGAGCCGCCCCAGCCAGAACTGGTGGGCGATGTCGCCCGATTGGATCATCTCCACGTCGGGTTCCAGGTCTGTCTCGCCAAAGGTGTAGGTGATGGGCGCCTGACGCAGGTCAATGGTCACCATGCCCTCTGGCTCGGTGAAGCGAAAGCGAACGACCAAGTTGCCTTCCAGCAATCGCTCGGCAACGCCGGGTTCGGCACGCAAGCGGTCGAACAACGCGCCTAGCACCTCGTATAGGTGATCGGTATCGCGGAAAACAGGCATTCGGCACCTCCTCGCTCACGTTATCTGGCGGGTCATGGCCAGGTCCTCGTAGGCTTTGATTCCCATAGCGGCCAGGCAGGCGAGGAACGTCTGGGGATCCAGGCACGCCTCCGGAGCGTACACGCCTCCCTCCTCGGTCAGCAATTCGCCTCGGGCCAGCATCAGCGTGCCGATGGCCAGGGAGAGCCCGGTCGCCTCCCGCATCTGGCCGATGCCGCATCCCAAACGATGTACCTCCTGACCGCCCACCTCGCCCCACACGTCCACGCGGACAGCTCCCTCCGCTGGCTCCTCGCCGCCACTCACCCGCTCGATGAAACTGACGAGGCGGGCAACGGCGTCCCTGACGCGCCTACTGGCTAACAGGCCCAGCCTGGCCGGCTTGATGAACAGACCCGACCCCGGCCCAAAGCCCATGAAGAAGTTGACCTCCTCGATGCCTGGGATGAAGCGAGGGATGGTCTCCGGCTCGCTGTGGCCCATGTTCCAGACCTTGATGGGGCCGAAGTGGGGAAATTCGACGATCTGCTCCTCGCTGCAAGCAGGCAGCATCACCCGTTGTCCCCCTCGCCAGGCCACCACCTGGCCGGAGATGATGTGGAGCATGTGTCGCACCACCGCCTCACCGCCCCCGGCATTCAGGGGTTGATAGATGTACACCTCGGCTCGCCGGACCCGGTCCATCTGCTGGGCGAAGTAGCGCACCGCCACGTTGGAGATGCCTGGACTGGTACCCAATCCGGTGATGATGGTGAGGCCCTTCTTTCGCGCCTCCCCACTGAATTGGTCAATGACCGCCGCGGCCGGCTCCCACTCATCGCAGATGCTGGCGTAGTCCACCTCCGCTTCGATGGCTGCTCGCACCAACTTGGTTTCGAACAGGTGGAAGGGGCCCAGTGCCGACGCAGCCACGTCGTAGCCGTGCATGACCTCCACCAGTTCGCGGTGATTGTTGGCGTCCACTGGCCTGACATCCACCTCTGCGCCCTGGCCGGCCAGCCGCGCGGCGATCTGGCGAGCGGCAACCACGTTACGGTCGGCGATGGTCACCTGACGCACTCCCTCTGACGCCGCCAGGATCTCCACCGCCCGGCTTCCCATATCCCCCGCGCCTCCCAAAACGATGACTTTCATGGCTCCTCCCCCCTCCGTTTATGGTGCTTCAGACCCCTGGGGTTTTCGTAAACCCCAAGGGTCTAGGGACCTGCGCAGCGGGTCGGGGGGGCTCAATATCCCCTCTCCTCATCGCCAATGTGGGGCATTGGCCCAGTGAGCCCTGCTCTGAAGAGGAAAAAGTGGGGTTGAGGGGGTACCCCTCAAGCTCCCCAGGCTTCGCTGCGCAAGCCCGCCTAGCCTACTAGCTTGACAAAGTACGGCCATTTATGGTATCATCATGCAATGCACCACTGTTGGGCAAGGTTTCCTGACCGCAGCCCGTTCCCCCTCCAGCCTGGAGGCATTTGCCAAGAGAAGCCTCTTCGGTAAGAGTCCCCGGAGTTCTCGGGCAAGCCGCTCGGGACCCCGACACCTCCCGCTTCGGTCGGAGACCTCAACGAACAGAGTGCCAGCCACCAGATCGCAGCAAAGGAGCAATTCATGCCAGACCTCTATCCGCTATCCGACGAAGTCAAAGTGAACATACTGCGCAAGTTGCTCTTCTCCTGGGACGGTCAGTGGTTTTTGAAAACGGTGGATGAGTTCGGCCTGGAGGCTGCCATCCGCCTGAACGCCAGAGTGCGGGCCTCCTTTGGTCGCATCGAGATGCGCACCTTGTTGCGGGCCTTGGGCAAACGCTGCGCCGACGACCTGGCCGACGCTATCCGCCTGATTGCCACCTATGGCGAAGTGCTTATGGGCGGCAACCTCCGCGCCGATTTCCAGTTGACCAGTCCCACCCAGGCTGAGATATTCATCTATCGCTGCGCGGCTTATGAGGGCGCCAGGA
Organism: uncultured Anaerolineae bacterium; assembly: GCA_964602575.1. Lineage (GTDB taxonomy): Bacteria > Chloroflexota > Anaerolineae > VGOG01 > VGOG01 > CAZRSI01. Next base: position 10,528 of record CAZRSI010000043.1, on the reverse strand, counting down.
TGGCCCGCCTGAGTCGTGTGGACCAGGCCTGCGTGGCCTGCGAGACCCTGTGGGACGCCTGGTTCGAGGTTCTATTGCCCGATATCCCAGTGACCGTCCGCTATCCCCTGCGGCAGGGCAAAGGTGACCCCCATTGTCGCTTCATCATCTCGCTGAGCGACGAGCCTCCAGGCGCCGCATGAACTCGTCTGGCGAGGGCAAGTCCGGTTTTTCTGGCAGGTGCTTGACTGGCATCTGATCCAGGTCTGGCACCAGTTCCCGGCACAGCTCCTCGATGGGGCGATGTTCGCCGGCGCCGAAGTCCAGGGCCAGCGCGGCGCGTAGGTCGGCCAGCACTGTCGGATCTACATCGGCTTCCCGTCCATGTCGCTCACTGCTATCCATATACGCCAGGGCATCTACCAACTGATCGCGCAGTTTCTCCGGATCGCCTATCGCCTCAAGCAACTCCAGGCCGCGCTCGGCGGCCTCAGTCCCCAACTCTGTCAGACCAAAGCGATCAAACGTGATGGCCATGGAGTTGTAGATCCAGACATCGGCGGGGTCGTTGCGCAGCAGCGAGGTGAAGATCCTCAGTCCCGTGTCGAGATCGTCCAGCCACAGGTAGGTCTCCGCCAGGTCTCGCAAGAGCGAGTCTGCATAATCCCCTTCGTTATGATACAGGTTGTGTGCCAGTGCTGCTTTGTAGAACCAGAGAGCTTCCTCCTCGCCTCTGATCCGCAATTCCTGCCCCACGTCGAGGAAGATGTCCTCATACGAGAGTAAGGGGCTGAAGGACGGGGACCTCAGAAGCTGTTCCAGCATAGCCCAGGCCAGGGCCCAGAAATCGCGTTCTTTCTCCCTGTCTTTCAGCTCGCGCGCCACATCGGCTACGCCGAGGAAGAGTTCGGCCATGGTTGCCAGGCTCCAATCGCTCAGCGGCCCAACCGAAGGTCCCCCAAACAGCTCGTCGGGTGGGGTGTTCCACAACCAGTCGGCTTCGAGGGATTCGGCCACCATGATGGAGGCCTCCGTCGCGCTGATGTCCGGAACAGACTTCCCCAGGTCGCGCCCCGCAAAGTAGTCCTGCTGGAGCTTTTCGATCACGCCCTCAGTGACGCGTGCGTAGCGTGACATAGCGTGGACTTTAGCCGGACGTTTAAAGCGTTTTACCATCTAAATCTCCCTTCAAAGTATGGTTATTGTTTGGTACTCTGCCTCACTCGTTGCTCCCAACCCCAGCTTCACCGCGCGGCGGATCATGGTGAGCTTCCACAGGCCTTTCTTCAGGCTGTGGCCGGGATAGCTCTGGATGACCTTCAGGCCCTGCACGTCTACGACGATGCGGTCGGCCGAGGCGAGGATCAAGTTAGGCTCTTGCAGCTCTCCACTGGATGGGCCACCGGAGATAAAGCAGCGGGTGAAGACATTGCTTTTCATGGTTTTGCCCCCACATGTACGGCTACTGCCTGCCAGGTCAGCCAGGTATAGCGCACTTGTCGCAGGCCAGCCTGTTCCATTATCGTCTTCAATTCCTCTGGCGCCACAAACTGATCCACTGAGTGAGGCAGGTAGGCGTAATCGTCGAACAGGCCAGCGATAATCTGTCCTAAGAGAGGGATGATCCAATGGCAGTAAATATGATGAATCTGGTGGATCAGAGGAATGCGAGGTGTCGTCAGCTCCAGGCAGACCACACGTCCGCCGGGCTTTGTAACCCGCGTCATCTCCGCCAGCGTCTGCTCGATGCTGGCCACGTTGCGTAGAGCGAAGCCAGAGGTGACGCAATCAAAGGTAGCGTCGGCAAAGGGCAACTGCAGAGCGTCGCCGGGCAACAGGGTAATGCTCCCATCCAGGCCGGCCCGGGCCACCTTCCGTCGTCCCAGGGCCATCATCTGCGGCGATACATCCACTCCTATCACCCGGCAGGTCGGCTGGTAGCGAACCAGGGCCAGGGATAGGTCGGCGGTGCCTGCGGCGACATCCAGGGCCAGTCCGCCCGCGGGTGGATTGGCCTGAGCAGCGGCGAAGGAACGCCAGGATTGGTCTCGCCCCAGGGTCATCAGCCAGTTCATGCGGTCGTAGTGAGGCGCCACCCGGGCAAATAACTTTCGGATGTAATCGCTTTTGGCAGCAAGGGTTTGCGTGGTCATTGGTTCCTTGTCACTGATTATACCCCAGTTAACCGCTTATGGCAAAAAGCTGCATTTGCCAAATGTCTCTGGATTTGCTATACTTCAGCCAAGCCGGGGGTGTGTAGAGGGTGACTTGAGAAAAAAAGCAGGCTGCAATGAACAGGCCAAGAAATGCCAAGGAGTTGGGGGGGCTTTAACAGTTTTCGTCTTGCTCGCTATCGTTGGGGGAGCCCTTGTTGCCCTCGCTTCCCAGAGGTTGAGCCGTTTTGGATCCGCCGCTTTTATGGGGGAGATGGTCTTCGTTCCCGCTGGCACCTTTGTCATGGGCAGCGAGATAGGGAGGGAGGATGAGAAGCCTGTAAGAGAGGTTTATCTTGACGCTTTTTATATAGACAAATACGAGGTCACCAACAGCGAATACGTTGAATTCCTGAACGCTGTGGAGGGCCACCTGGCAAGGTGCGACGGGTACGTCTGTATAGACACAAAGGACGAGGACCCACGTAGCCGAATCATGTATCAGGCAGGCAGGTATATGGTTGAGGCAGGTTACGAGGATCACCCGGTGGTACATGTGAGCTGGTATGGGGCCCAAGCCTATTGCGAGTACCAGGAGAAGCGTTTGCCTACTGAGGCGGAATGGGAGAAGGCGGCGCGGGGGACCGATGGGAGAATGTATCCTTGGGGCGATGAATTCGATGCTTCCAAGGCTAACACCGATTACAGGATTGGCGATACGATGCCTGTGGGGAGCTATCCGCAGGGGATCAGCCCTTATGGGGCGTATGACATGGCGGGGAACGTCTGGGAGTGGGTGGCCGATTGGTATCAACCCTACCTTGGTAGCGATTATCGGTCCGCTTTCTTCGGCCAGAAGTACAAAGTGGTGCGGGGCGGCTCTTGGAATCATCCTGGGTACGACGCCCGTTGCAGTTACCGCGACATCGCCCACCCAGCACGACGCATCTTGGTGGTTGGGTTTCGGTGTGCCGGAACCCCATGAATCCCAACCACCCACGATGGGCGGAGGTTTTCGACCGAGCCCTCTCGGCCTCGGTCAGAGATCTTGGCGATCAGGGTCTTGTAGTTCTTGTACGCAAGGCCGGGTTCGAAGATTGGAAGGCTAAAGACACCATGTGCGAGCGTTGAGTGTTCACCCAGTGCTCGCGGCGGACGCTAGTCTGTCGCTCAATGCAGTCGGAACAGCGATAGAACAGTGGAATACATTCCAAACATCCAAGGAGGCGGAAAAAGCTGCTGGACTAGCGTCCAGCAGGAGAAATGACTGGCTACTATAAGCGGCTAGAAGAAGCCTGGCAGATCCGACAGGCAAACTTTCCCCCGGAAATCGAATTCGTCTATCCCCTCGATACTGCTCTCATCAGCCTCACCGGCCCTCACTGCGACCTGGACTGCGCCCACTGCGGCGGGTATTACCTTCAGCACATGGCCCCCGTCTGGCGGGCGGATGTAGGTGGGGCCACCAGTTGCCTTATCTCCGGCGGCTGCGACGCCTCAGGGCGGGTGCCCGTGACCCGCTATCTGGAGCAGATAAAGGCCATCCGTCAGGGACGCAAGATGAACTGGCACGTGGGGCTCATAGAGGAAGCAGACCTCCTTGCCATTGCCCCCTACATCGATGTCGTCTCCTTCGACTTCGTGGGCGATGATGAGACCATCCGTGAGGTCTACGGCCTTGATCGCACCGTTGCCGACTACATGAGAACCTACCAGATGCTTCGCCGCTACACAAGAGTGATCCCTCATATCACCATTGGCCTCCGCGGAGGTACTATTGGCCACGAGTACCCGGCCATGGAGAAGCTCCAGGAATTGGGGGTGGACGGTCTGGTGTTCATCGTTCTCATTCCCACGCCCGGCACCCGCTACGCCGACCGCCAACCGCCGTCCATCGAAGCAGTGGTTAACATTCTGGCCGAGGCACGGCTGCGCTTTCCTGACAAACCACTTTACCTGGGTTGCATGCGACCTCACGGGAGGTATCGAGCTGAGCTGGATCCTTTGGCCGTGCGGGCTGGTGTCAATAGGATCGTGAGCCCGGCCCGCGAAGCCAAGCAGTTGGCCAAGGAGTTGAATCTGGTTATTGTGCAAAGCTGGGAATGCTGTGTATTTTAGCGCTCTTAAAAGGGGTGTGGGGGTGTCTCTTCGCTTTCTTTATTCTCTCCCCCGGATCTTTGAACGTTGAAAGACTCTACAGGAGGAGATGAAAGTTAACGAGAGGGCCAATGAAGAACTTGTTGAGGGTGGCTCTACTTTTGATTCTGCTCCTGATCCT
>CAZRSI010000043.1:0-6018 GCA_964602575.1 uncultured Anaerolineae bacterium | reverse complement strand
GGGATAAAGTCATCGCCAGCATCAGCGGCTCCTACAGCAGAGCCACCCGGGCCACAGTGGGTGTTTTCCAGGAGGTCGGTATCTCCTTTCATGTGGACGAGGGGGAGACAGTAGCCATTCTGGGGGGCAACGGGACGGGGAAGTCCACCCTTATGAAGACCCTCATCGGCTAGCTGAGGCCCCGCCAGAGCCGCATCGAGTTCGGCGGGGAGGACATAACCCTTCTGCTTGACATTTTCCCTCCCTTCATATAAAATACAGTGCAAATTCACGGATTCTTGTTTAAGGAGACGGTGAAGGAGGTGGTGGTGGACCCCAAAGCGCCCTGTGTGTTGTAGGGATGTCCTCCCTGTTTTATCCCTCGCTGTCTAGGAGAGCGTTATTTCCTGGACTAGTTCCCCAAAGGAGGAGACCAAATGTTTAAGAAAGCACTGGTTCCGCTTTCAGTGTTGGCCCTACTCGTTACTTTGGTGGGGGGATGTGCTCCCTCGAAGCCCGCGGTCCCCTATGAAGGGGTGATCAAGATCGGCAACGTTGCCCCCATGACTGGCGATATCCCCAAGGTAGGGGAGGATGGGAAGAACGGCGTGGAGTTGGCTATGGAGGAGATAGGGTGGGAGCTGAAGGTCGGCGACCACACCTACAAGATCGAGGTTCTCCTGGAGGACAACGAGTCCAAGGCCGAGTCCGCCGTGGCCGCCGGTACCAAGCTCATCAAGGAGGATAAGGTGCTGGCCATCATCGGCTCCTACGCCAGCAAGCAGTCCATCCCCTTGGGCGAGGTGGCGGACCGCGAGAAGACCCCGTGTATTAGCCCCTGGTCCACCAACCCCAGGACCACCAAGGACCGCCCCTACGTCTTCCGAGCCTGCTTCATTGATCCCTTCCAGGCCACGGTGGCTGCCAAGTACGTCAAGAAAAACTGGCCCGAGATCACTAAGGTGGCTGTGCTCTACGATGTGGCCAGCGACTACCCCAAAGGCCTGGCCGAGCTCTTCAAGAAGAGCGCCGAGGAGGTGGGGCTTGAGGTGGTGGCCTTCGAAACCTTCACCACCAAGGACCGGGACTTCAGTTCCCAGTTGACCAAGATCATCGAGTCGGGTGCCGAGCTCCTCTACACGCCCCAGTACTACGACGAGGTCCCCTTGATCGTCAGGCAGGCCAAGGAACTGGGTTGGGACAAGCCCATCTTCGGCAGCGACAGTTGGGCTGGAGGCGATCTGGCATCCCTCTGCGGCGATGACTGCGTAGGCTATAGGTTCACCACTCACTATGCTATGGTGGGGGCAACAGGCAAGACCAAGAAATTCATTGACGCATTCAAGGAGAAGTATGGTTACGAGCCCAGCGACGTGGGGGCTCTGGCCTATGATGCCGCCCAGATTCTCCTTGAGGCCATCAAGAATACCGGCGGCTTGACCGGTGACCTGGAGAAGGACCGCGAGGCCGTAAAGGATCAGTTGGCCAAGATCAAGGAGTGGGAGGGAACCACCGGAAAGATGAGCTTCACTCCGGAGGGCGACCCCATCAAGTGCGCCGTGATCGTCGAGTACAACGAGGATCACCTGTATGAATTTGTGGACTGGGCTTGTCCATAATCCAGCTAAGATCGGTTTAGAGGTGGGGCAGGCTTCGGCCCGTCCCACCTCTAGCTAAATCAGGAGGTTATCAGAGTGACTTTAAGTGGCTTCCTAAAATACTTTGTGAGTGCTTTGCAGTGGGGTAGTTTCTATGCTCTGATCGCCATAGGTTACAGCATGGTCTATGGTGTCCTTATGTTGTTCAACTTTGCTCACGGGGACATCTTCATGGCCGGTTCCTACATTGGTCTTTTCATCGCTGGCGCCCTGTTGGCCATCTCCGCTGGTGGCCTCGTTCCCATGCCCTCCTGGTTGGTTCTCATATTGACCATTGTCGGAGCCATGATCGGGACATCCATTGTGGGGATGCTCGTTGAGAGGATCGCCTATAGGCCCTTGCGGAATGCTCCAAGGGCCTCGGCTGCAGTCACGGGGTTAATGATTGGTCTGCTGATGGAGACCGCCAATCTGTGGGTGCTGGGAGCTGAGCGACGAACCTTTCCCGCCCTGATCGAGACCGCGGTTTATAAGATCGGAGATGTGAGCGTCACCAATACCAAGATCATGATCGTCGGTGTCTCTTTGCTGTTGATGTACATTCTACACGTGCTGGTACACAGGACCAAGTGGGGCATGGCTATGAGGGCTATGGCCTACGATTTTCCCGTCGTTCCCCTGATGGGGATTTCCATCAACACCATTGCCTCCGCCACCTTTGCCCTCGGCTCCTCCATGGCTGCTATCGCTGGTATCTTCTTCTGCACTGCCTACCCCGTCCTGGAGCCTTACATGGGTATTCTCATTGGCTGGAAAGCCTTCATTGCTGCCATCCTGGGGGGGAGGGGCTCGATCATAGGGGCCATGTTCGGAGGTTACTTGCTGGGGTTCACCGAGATATTCGTGGCTGCCATCTTCCCTTCCACCCTCCGTGACCTCATCGCCTATTCCATCACCCTGATCATTCTTACCTTCCGGCCCCATGGCTTTTTCGGTGAGCCCTACAGCGCTCAGTTAAGGCTCTAAGCCTATATTTCGCACTTTTGAACTTGCTATTCCCCGCCGTGTCAGAGAGCAAGTGTTGTTGCTCTGAGAGGCGTCTCTGCCTCGTTTTGGCGTCTGAGACGGGGCGAGGCACCCCCTAGAAGCAGGCAGGGTAGCCACAAGTGCGGAACACAGGCTAAGTAACCACTCACCTGCTCCCGCTGGTTGTCGAATCCAGCGGTTCAGCAGGCGAGACCTGGCAGTCGTTTCTAGTTTGCAAAGAGTAGTTTTTCACCGTCAAGAGGCTTGGATTGTCCAGGTCCAAGCCGACAGGGTGAGGATAGTGCTCTACTAAAGCTCTAAAAAGTCAAAGGGGGTTTTGAAATAATGAGGTCATTGGTTCAAAAAGCCAGAACCCGATTTACTGGAACCCCTATCCAGGCCTGGGTGTTAGGCTTCTTGATAGCTGCCACCCTCGAACGTTTAGTGGGAGAGGTGGTAGCCCTGTCATTGGGCCTGAGGGGAGTGCCCAGGATTTTCGGCCTCAGGTACATGCTAAAATCGCCTCTACTGATTCCTAGCGCGACAGTCTATCTGTTAGCGATTTACCTGGTGCCGGTCTTCATCGGAGCTCGACTGACCGCCCCTCTGATTAAGAGAATTCCACGCCGGCTGTCCATGCTAGCTCTCCTTATAATTATTTACGGTGCGGTACATGTATGGGGCGGCCTCGATGAATACAGAATGTTGCTGCTCGATTTCATCTTCATTTCCATCCTCTTAACAGTCAGCCTGAACCTGGTGAATGGCTACATGGGCGAGTTCTCCTGCGCCAGCGGGGGGTTCATGGCGGTAGGCGCCTATGTCACCTCCATCCTTACCGTGGGGGGCTTCGTACACGATGATGTGTTCGGCCCGCCCCTTCTCCCCCCGGCTCTAGGCCCTTTCCTGTTCCCCATAGCCTTGATCATCGGAGGCTTAGTCACAGCCTTGTCATCGCTTTTGGTGGCCATCCCTGCCTTTAGAACCAGGGGCGACTATCTGGCCATCATTACCTTGGCATACACCTTTATCATGAAGAGCCTCTTCGAGAATTTGGAGGTTGTCGGTGGCCCCCGAGGTTTTATGAATCAGCCCCCATGGGCTAGCCTGCCGGTGATCTTCGTCTGGACCATTGTTGGCGTCTGGGTCATGCGCAACTATGTCTATAGCACTTTCGGCAAGGGGGCCCAGGGAGTTCGAGACGATTGGACTGCGGCGGACGTGATGACAGTGAACCCCCGACGCGTCAAAATGATTACCTTCATGCTTTCCGCCTTTTGGTCAGGAGTTGCAGGTGGGCTTTTTGCCCATGTCATGGGGTACATTAACCCTGCTACCTTCGGCATCATGAAAACCGCGGAGGTCATGGCCATGCTCTACATGGGCGGGTTGAACTCCATCAGCGGTTCCATCGTCGGATCGGTGATCTATCAGCTACTGATAGAAGCCCTCCGCCCTCTGGGGATAGCTAAATGGATGGTCATTCCTGCGATCATCATCATCTTCATGTTGCGCCGCCCATGGGGGCTCATCTCCTTTACGGAGTTCAGCTTCTTGAGAAAGGAGGTCGGTCATGCCCCTGCTTCAGATTAGGAATCTCACTCACTGGTTCGGCGGGTTGAGGGCCGTTCACAATTTCCACGAAACCTTGGAGGGGGGGGAATCGGTAGGCTTGATAGGTCCCAATGGGGCTGGCAAAACCACCATTTTCAACCTCATCTGTGGCATCTACAAACCCACCGAAGGGGAGATCATTTTCAACGGCACCAACATCGTGGGCCTGCCTCCCCATAAGATCACCTCCCTGGGCATCGGCAGGACCTTTCAGAATCTGAGACTCTGGCGTCACCTGTCAGTACTGGATACCATCAAACTCGCCTTCACCTCCAGGCTAAACTATAGCCTGGCTGATGCCCTTTTCTGGACTAGGCGGTGTAAGAAGCGAGAGGAGGAGATCGAAGAGGAGGCTTATGAGCTCTTGGATACCTTCGGCCTTACCAAGTGGGCCCATGCTCGCGCCTGGGACATCCCGTATGGCCTTCAGAGGAGGGTGGAGATGGCCAGGGCGATGGCCCAGGAGCCGAGGCTTCTCCTCCTGGATGAGCCGACGGTGGGCATGACCCTGCGCGAGATGTACGAGATCATGGACCTCATCCGGCGGATTAAAGAGGAGTTCAACCTGACTATCATTGTTATCGAGCACCGCATGAGGATGATTATGAACCTCTGCGAGAGGATCAAGGCCATAGACTTTGGGGAAATCATCGCCGATGGAACCCCTGATGAGATTCGGAACAACCCCCGGGTGATCGAAGCCTATCTGGGCAAGGAGGTGGAGGTCTAAAATGCTGCTGTCGGTGGAGAATTTGAGCGTTTCCTACGGAGCGATCAAGGCTGTTCGAAATATCTCTTTTGAGGTGGATGAGGGTGAGATTGTGGCCATAATTGGGGCCAACGGGGCCGGGAAGACCACCACTCTCAGGGCCATTTCCCGCCTTGTCCCAGTCGAACCGGGCACTAAAATGACCTTCGATGGAAAAGATCTGTTGCGTTATCCCCCTCATAAAGTGGTGAGCGAATTGGGGATCGCCCATGTGCCTGAGGGGAGGCGGCTTTTCGGTAATCTTACGGTGATGGAGAATCTGAGGTTGGCCACCTATGCTCGCAACGATAGGGAGAGGATAAAAAGGGATTATGAGATGGTGTTTGACCTCTTCCCCCGCCTGGCGGAGAGGAAAGATCAGAAGGCTATGACTTTGAGCGGTGGGGAAGCGCAGATGTTGGCTGTGGGTAGGGCCATGATGAGTGGGAAGAGGTTGCTGTTGTTGGACGAGCCCTCAATGGGATTGGCTCCGCTTTTGATGAGGGACCTATTCGAGGTTCTGAAGGAAATCAATAGGGAGGGAACCACGATCCTTTTGGTAGAACAAAACGCTGCTATGGCGCTCAAATTTGCCCAGAGGGGATATGTGTTGGAGACAGGCGAGCTGGTGCTCTCTGGGACATGTGAGGAACTGGCTGATAACCCGCAGGTGAAGGCGGCCTATCTGGGCGGGTAAAGGTCTCTTGTTCAGAGCGGCTGAAGAGGGTCTCGCAATGAGCTGATACTTGTTGCTGGGATGCCTTCAACTGATCGGTGGCTTTGGAGGGATGATCCTAGCTGCTTCCTACTATGCCGCTACCGAAAGATATCCCTCGTGGCCACCACCTCCGTCGCCTCCACCTTTGCAGTTGCTCTTGGAGATCGCCACTCCACTGATTCTGCTAGGCGTGTTAGTAGCCCTTATCGTGGCTGGGGCTGACAACCTGCGTCGTTTCAAGGAAATGCGGAATTAAACAACGCCCAGCTTAATTTTGGTGGTTGGTGAAGATCCTGAATAGCCCAGGCGTTGCCTGGGTCATTTTTCCTTAAATC
>CAZRSI010000042.1:0-14954 GCA_964602575.1 uncultured Anaerolineae bacterium | reverse complement strand
CCGAAAACATCCCCATCCTGATGCGCATCCCCCTGGACCGTCGCATCGCCGAGGCTTACTCGGAAGGGGTGCCGCTGGTGGAAGCACTGCCGGAGTACCGAGCCCAATTCATACAATTGTATCTTCAAATCACAGATCATATCAGTGAGAACATCAAGGAGGTGTAAGAGCATGAAAGCTGCAGCGCCAACATTGGTCAGTTTTGCTGTGACCAGAGAATGTAATCTAAGGTGCAAACACTGCTACAGTCAGTCAGTAGACTCGCCTCATCCCAGGGAGTTAAATACCGCCGAAGCTAAGCGGTTGATCAGCCAAATTGCTGAAGCTGGAACACGTATTCTCATATTGGATGGAGGCGAACCGTTGATGCGTCCTGACATTTTCGAGCTTGTACGTCACTCGCAGAGTGTGGGTCTGACCACCGTGATGGGGACAAACGGTACTCTCATCACCGCTGAGGTAGCAGCAAAGCTGGTCGAGGCCGGTATCCAGGCCTTGGCCATCAGCCTGGATGGAGCCGATGCAGAAACGCACGATGCCTTCCGGGGTGTGGAGGGGGCGTGGGAGCAGACGCTCCGGGGTATTGAAAACGTTCGTCAGGCAGGCATCCCCTTTCAGATCGCGCCCACTTTGCGCCATGGACGTTGGGAGCAGTGGGGAGCCATCGCCGATAAAGCGAAGGAATGGGGGGCCACCGCTGTAGAGGTCTTCGACTATGTCCCCGTGGGACGAGGAGAGGAGAACCCCGAATTTGAAATGACAGTTGAGGAAAGGCGCACCTTTGTACGGGAATACATCGCTCGCCAGCGGGCCGAGGACGAGATGGTCTACCGCTGTGTGGCTATCCCCCAGTTGTGGGTGGAGGTGGAGAAGACCGTGCCTGAGGACGAGGTACTGACGAAGTTTGTCCGCAGTTGCTGTGCTGCTGGAATACGCTATTGCTGCGTTCTATACGAGGGAACGGTCTATCCGTGCATGGTACTGCAGGAAAAGGCCGGGGATGTCCGCGAGCAGAGCTTTGTGGACATCTGGCAGAATTCGGAGGTCTTTCAAATTCTGCGAGATAGGGACAGGCTGGAGGGGAAGTGTGGGCGTTGTGACTACCGCTACATCTGCGGTGGGGCTCGCTGTAGAGTCTATGCCAAGACAGGCTCTCTCACCGCTGAGGATGATGCCTGCTGGTTCAGTGAGGAGGAGCTAAAGCGATGAGAAGCATGCCCTGGGATGAAGCTCTCTGGCGGCAATTGAAGGATGCCATCTCGCCTATGCCGCCCTTTGTGCGCCGGCGAGCGCTCAAGACCATCATCGAGGCCAGTGAAACGTTTGCTCGAGAGAGGGGTTCAGAAGTGGTTCAAGAGGAAGATCTGGTCAAGGCAGCGAAAACGAAGACCCCGGTTCTCACCCGTCGGCGAATGATCGACGCCCTGGCTGAGATGGGGATAAGAGTTAATGCGGCAGAGGAGACCAAACGATGAAGCAGCTTGTCATCCTCAGTGGCAAGGGAGGCACTGGCAAGACTACGGTGGCGGCGGCGCTGGCCCACCTGGCCTCGGCAGAGATGCCCATCGTCATGGCCGACGCCGATGTGGACGCCGCCAACCTGGAGTTGGTGCTATCTCCACAAGTGCAGGAGACCCACGACTTCATCGGCGGGCAGGTAGCTATCATTGACCCCGACGACTGCATCGCCTGTGGCATCTGCGCCGATGTCTGCCGCTTCGAGGCAGTAATTCCCCCCTCACCCCATCCCCCCTCCCCCTCTCCCGATTTCGGGAGAGGGGGAGGGGGACGCAGGGGGGAGGGGGTGAGGGCGAGTGCCTACTCCATAGACCCCATTGCCTGCGAGGGCTGCGCTTCCTGCTTTTATCAGTGCCCGGTGGAGGCCATCCGTATGGAAGAGCAAACGGCCGGGCGCTGGTTCCGCTCCGATACCCGCTTCGGACCCCTCTTCCATGCCCACTTATTCGCCGCGCAGGAGAACTCCGGCAAGCTGGTGACGCTGGTCAAACAGCAGGCGCGGCTGCGAGCCCTGGATGAGGGGCGCAAGTTGCTCATCGTGGATGGCCCGCCGGGCATTGGCTGTCCCGTCATCTCTGCCAGCGCCGGGGCCGACCTGGCCCTGCTGGTGGTGGAACCCACCATCTCCGGCGTCCACGACCTGGAGCGCATCCTGGCCACCACTAACCACTTTGGCGTGCCCGCCCTGGTCTGCATCAACAAAGCCGACATCAACCCCTCGCGGGCCGATGAGATCTCCGCTTTCTGTGCAGCACAGGGAATTGCCTTGGTGGGGCGGGTGCCCTACGACACTGCAGTCACCGAAGCCATGGTGCAGGGCCTGCCGGTGACAGCCTTCAGCAATGGTCCGGTGAGTCAAACATTGCGGCACATCTGGGTGCAAATCAGGGAGGCGCTGGAGCTATGACCTCTCAGGAACTACCTGGGGAGGACCAGCTTCTCTGAAATCAGTGGCTTTTCTTGAGATGTAGGTTAGAGGAAGTAGTGGAAATCCGCCCCATAGACAGGGAGAAGCAAAGAGAGTGACAGCCCAGGAGGGATGAAAGCGAGGTCTCTTCACAAGCGGAGGAAATACGAAACGAACTTATACCACGACATGCAAGGGTGCATAAATTCGTTCCGGTTTTTGGGCATGTGGCGGACCTTAGTCCGCCGCATGCATCGACGGATCAGTCGGGGCGGGCGGATTTGAACCGCCGACCTCACGGACCCGAACCGTGCGCGCTGACCGGACTGCGCTACGCCCCGTGCGGTAGTTATATTATAAGCTGGTTTTGCTAAATTGACAAGTTGAGGTTATTACCCACCAGAGGTTATGTATGCCCCTTTCAGCTCTCACCTTGCTGTTCCTCAGCGCTATCCTCCACGTATCCTACCACCTCTTCTACAAACGAAGTAATGACAAACAGGTCTTCGTGTGGTGGCTGCTCCTTGTGTCTGTGGTCGCCTACTCTCCTCTGGTTGTCACCAAGCCACTCCAAATTCCTCGCGAGGGATGGGCCTGTATATTGACCACCAGCGTAGCCGAAGTCGCCTACTTTGCCTCCATGGGCAAAACCTATCAGGTGGGCGACTTGTCGGTGGCTTACCCTCTGGCCAGGGGCTCGGCCCCCCTCTTTATCACCCTTTGGGCCCTCCTGTTCCTCAAGGAGGAGTTGACGATCTGGGGGCTATTAGGTATCCTTTCCATAGCAAGTGGCCTCTACCTCATCAACACGCGCCTCTGGAAAGATCTATGGAAACCCCTGCGGCAACTGGGAAACCCCGAGTCTTGCTGGGCTCTCATCACTGGTTTTTGTATCTCCGTGTACTCGACCATTGACAAAGTGGGGGTGAGATACGTACCGCCCTTCATATACATCTACATTGTCTTCCTGATCACTCTACTTGGTTTCACTCCCTACATTCTACTCAGCGGCAGGAAAGCCAGCGTCCTCATAGAGTGGCGAGCCAACAAAGTGGGCATTCTGTTCTCGGGGATAGCTGCCCTCCTCACCTATTATCTGGTTTTGCTGGCCATGCGGCTCAGCCATGTGAGTTACGTTGGATCGGTGCGAGAGATGAGCGTTGTGCTAGGCGCGCTTGTGGGTAGCGTCTGGCTGGGAGAGGGCTATGGACAGATCAGGATATTGGCCTCGAGTTTGGTGTTCCTAGGTATCCTGTTGATCGGAGTGGGAGGATGAGAGATTCTTGCCCATTTGCCTGTGTCTGTAGTATAATATGCTAGCGCAAACCCATAGGTGAGGAGGTTTACAGTGGACCTGATGCTGGCAGAGGAACATCTGATGATTCGCAAGATGGCCCGGGAATTCGCCCAGAAAGAACTGGCCCCCATCGCCGCCGAAATAGACCGAAAGGCCGAAGTGCCCTTAGAGAGCATCAAGAAGATGGGAGAGTTGGGATTCATGGGCCTCAATGTATCCGAGGAGTACGGTGGAGCGGGTATGGACACCGTGAGCTATTGCATTGCCGTTGAGGAAATCTCGAAGGTGTGCGCCTCTACAGCAGTGGTAGTTGCTGTCCAGAACTCCCTCGTGTGCTATGGGATTGAGAAGTTTGGTACGGAGGAGCAGAAGCAAAAGTTTCTGGTTCCGCTGGCCCAGGGCAAGCTCATCGGTGCCTTTGCCCTAACCGAGCCCGAGGCCGGCTCCGACGCAGCGGCCCAGAAAACAACCATGGTACGAGACGGAGACGTGTACATTGTCAATGGCACCAAGAACTTCACCTCCAGTGGTAGCTTCGCAGATATAGTCCTCGTTTTTGGTGTGACGGACAAGAGCAAAGGACACCGAGGCATTAGCGCCCTGCTGGTAGAGAAAGGCACGCCTGGATTTCTGGTGGGCAAGGAGGAAGACAAACTGGGCCTCCGTGGTTCAAGCACCTGTGAGCTTATTTTCGAGAATTGCCGGGTGCCTGTCGCCAACCGATTGGGAGAGGAGGGCCAGGGATTCAAGATTGCCATGTCCAACCTCGATGCCGGCCGGATCAGCATCGCCGCCCAGGCCCTGGGCGTCGCCGAAGCAGCCTACGAGGCGGCCCTGGAGTATGTCAAGACCCGCCAGCAGTTTGGCCAACCCATTGCCAATTTCCAAGGCATCCGGTGGATGCTGGCCGATATGGCCACTCGCATCGAAGCATCACGACTTCTGGTCTACAACGCTGCCCTGGCCAAGGATAGGGCAAAGAAAACCGGCGAGCGCTACAGCAAAGAAGCGGCTATGGCCAAGCTCTACGCCTCAGAGACAGCCAGTTGGGTAACCGACCTGGCGATCCAGATCTATGGCGGCTACGGCTACATTAAGGATTACCCCGTGGAGCGCTACTACCGTGATGCGCGGATCACCCGCATCTACGAGGGCACCAGTGAGATACAGCGCATAGTGATCGCCAACCAGATTCTGCGCTAAGTACCCGCGCAAGAGTTCTTTTCCCTTTTCGCCATGCGTCACGCCCAAGGTTGCTATCAAGGGGCGTCTCGCCCCGTCCATAAGGTAAGCCTTACCCTGTACATGCTGAAATCAGAGTCAACAGAGAGGGAGCCATGACTGAGAACCCTAAAATCGAGAGGCTGAGGGAACTCAAGGCGCAAGCCAGGCTGGGGGGCGGCCAGAAACGCATTGACCGTCAACACGCTAAAGGCAAACTCACCGCGCGAGAGAGGCTCGATTTGCTCTTGGACGAGGGCAGTTTCGAGGAATTGGACATGTTCGTCACCCATCGCTGCACTGACTTTGGGATGGAAAAGACCAAGCCCCTCGGCGATAGCCTGGTGGCCGGCTGGGGCACAATTAACGGGCGCCTGGTCTACGTTTTCTCCCAGGATTTCACCGTGTTTGGTGGCTCGGTGAGTAAAGTGCACGGGGAGAAGACTTGCAAGGTGATGGACCTGGCATTGCAGAATGGCGCTCCCCTCATCGGCATCAA
This sequence comes from uncultured Anaerolineae bacterium, assembly GCA_964602575.1. Lineage (GTDB taxonomy): Bacteria > Chloroflexota > Anaerolineae > VGOG01 > VGOG01 > CAZRSI01. The sequence goes on along the minus strand of CAZRSI010000042.1, from coordinate 9,512 downwards.
CGATTCGGGCGGAGCCCGCATCCAGGAAGGTGTGGACTCCCTGTGGGCCTGCGGGGAGATTTTCACCCGCAACACCCTGGCCTCCGGGGTGATCCCTCAGATCTCGGTAATCATGGGGCCATGTGCGGGCAGCGCCGTCTATTCACCAGCTATCACGGATTTCATCTTCATGGTAAAAGGAATCAGCCACATGTTTATCACCGGCCCGGACGTTATCCGCGCGGCCACAGGCGAGGAGGTAACCCACGAAGTGCTGGGCGGAGCTGTTACCCATAGCGTTACTAGCGGGGTAGCTCATTTCATGGGGGCCGATGAGCGGCAGACCCTGGCCATGGTGCGGCGGCTGCTCTCTTTCCTGCCCCAAAATAACATGGAGGACCCTCCCAGGGTAGAACCCACCGATGATCCGAACCGCATGGATGAGGAACTGGACACCATTGTGCCCGATGATCCAGCAAAACCATACGACATGAAGGAAATCATCCTGCGAGTGGTGGACAACGCCGACTTCATGGAAGTGCAAGAACACTTCGCCACAAATATCATCATTGGATTCGCCCGCCTGGACGGCCGGCCCGTAGGCATTGTCGCCCAGCAGCCCAAGGTGATGGCCGGGACAATAGACATTAACGCTTCCGACAAGGCAGCCCGCTTCATCAGGTTCTGCGACTGCTTCAACATCCCTCTGATCACCTTCTGCGATGCCCCCGGCTTCCTGCCTGGCGTTGCTCAGGAGCACGGTGGCATCATCCGCCACGGGGCCAAGATGCTCTATGCTTACTCCGAGGCCACAGTCCCCAAGATATCCCTCATCACCCGCAAAGCCTACGGCGGCGCGTACATCGTGATGAGCTCTAAATCCTTGCGCACGGACCTCAATTATGCCTGGCCCAGCGCCGAAATCGCCGTCCTGGGGCCCGAAGCGGCAGTGAACATCGTGGCCCGCAAGGAGATCCAGGCAGCCGAAGACCCGGGGGCGAAGCGAGCGGAGTTGGTGAAGGAATACAGAGCCAAGTTCGCCGACCCCTATGTGGCCGCCTCCCGAGGATACATTGACGATGTCATCGAGCCCCACGAGACCCGTCCCCGCCTCATCAGAGCTCTGAGGATGCTGCAGAATAAACAGGCTACCATACCGCCGAAGAAGCACGGGAACATTCCACTGTAGAAATGGAGGCTAGAGAATGGTCATCATTCAAGGCATACACATAACCGTGCTAGGGATGGCAATCCTTTTCGCCGCATTGCTGATCCTGATGCTGGCGGCTATGGGATTGGAAAGACTGTTCAGGCCCAGAGAGCCTAAGAAAGAGGAGCGATCGGGAAATGAAAAGGAATTGGTTGCTGCCATTGCGGTAGCCCTCGCTTCAGAGCTTAAAGCTCAAAGCTCAAAGCCCAAGTATCCAGTAGTCAATATCCAATATCAACCTTCAGATGGGGCAACCAGTCCCTGGAAGCTGCACGGAAGGCAAAGGCAACTTATGGGTTCAAGACAGGTAAAGGGGCGCCGAGGATGACGAAATCCAGAATTAGCGTTAACGGCCGTTGGTATGAGGTGGAAATAAAGGACCTGGACGAGTCGCCCATTTCGGTGTTGGTGGACGGCGAACTATACCAAGTGGAAGTGGAGCCCGGGGTTTCAGAGGCGCATCTCGGGAGAGCAGAGCAACGCCAGGTGTTGGTTTCTGAGCCTGCACCGCCCTCACCGGCGATAGGCAAGCCCATCGCTGCTGAAGGAGAGGTGATCGCTCCCATGCCGGGCAAGATCCTGGCCATCAAGGTGAAGGTGGGCGATCGAGTGCGATACCAGGATGTGCTCTGTATTCTGGAGGCCATGAAGATGGAGAACGAGATAATGTCCCCTGTTGAGGGCGTGGTAAGGGAAATCCGCGTGGCCGAGGGACAAGAGGTCATGTACGGCGATATTTTGTTCATCATAAGATAAGGTGAGAAGCATGGATTGGGCGGAATTGCTCCGGTTACCAACAGGACTTCTCAATTTGACCTTGGGCAATGTTATCATGATAGGGGTAGGCGGCTTCTTGATCTATCTGGCCATTGCCAAGAAGTACGAGCCAACTCTGCTGCTGCCCATCGGCCTGGGGGCCATCCTGGCCAACATTCCGGCTACTGGGATGCTGGAAGAGGGCGGGCTTTTCACTGTGCTTTACGAAATGGGTATTGCCAACGAACTCTTCCCCTTGCTTATCTTCATCGGCATCGGCGCCATGACCGACTTCGGGCCCCTCTTGGAGAACCCGGTCACCATCCTGCTGGGAGCAGCGGCTCAGTTCGGTATCTTCGGCACCCTGCTGGCGGCCACCCTGATGGGCTTCGATATCAAAGAGGCAGCCTCAATTGGGATCATTGGCTCGGCCGATGGGCCCACCTCCATCTATGTGTCGTCAAAGCTAGCCCCGCAACTTCTGGGCCCCATAGCCGTGGCCGCGTATTCATACATGTCATTGGTGCCCATCATCCAACCGCCCATCATGAAGCTCCTGACCACCAAAGAGGAGAGACGTATCAAGATGCCCTACACCTCCCGGCCTGTCTCTAAGCTTACCCGTATCCTGTTCCCCATCGTTACCACCCTTATCTGCGGCCTGTTGGTGCCCATGGCCACCCCTCTTATCGGGATGCTGATGTTCGGGAATCTGATGCGAGAGAGCGGAGTGGTGGACCGGCTGTCCAAGGGGGCCCAGAACGAATTGGTGAACATCGTAACCATCTTGCTGGGGATCACCATCGGCTCGACCATGACCGCGGAGAGCTTCCTCAATCTGAGAACGATCCTCATCGTAGCCATGGGGTTGTTAGCTTTCAGCCTGGACACCGCTGCTGGCTTGCTGCTGGGCAAAATCATGTGCGTCCTGTCTGGAAGGAAGATCAACCCCCTGATCGGCGCCTCGGGTATCTCGGCCTTCCCCATGTCGGCCCGGGTGGTACAGAGGGTGGGGCACGAGGAGGATTTCACCAATTTCCTGTTGATGCATGCCATGGGATCGAACACCGCTGGGCAGATCGCCTCGGTGATGGCCGGCGGGGTAGTGCTGGCGCTGTTAGGAGGTTAAGATGAGAGCGCAAATCGGGGGTATCTTCACTAGTCCAGCGGCGGACTAAGGTCCGCCGTGAGCATTTTTCGGATAGGCTCTAAGCCAATACTTATGACTCTAACGAAAACACAATCGTCCTGTAAATCCCGCCGATCCGCTGTTCTATTCCAGCGCGTAGACTTTGCCCTGTTGCTCACTATACTCTTGGTTGCGCTGGTTCTACGAGTGTATGAGCTGGATAGCATTCCCCCTGGCCTACACTACGATGAGGCCGCTAACGCTATCCTGGCCGCTGATATCGCTGAGGGCAGGTCACGCCCCCTGTTCATCGAGGCTTACACCGGCAAGGAGGTGCTTTTCTTTTACCTGGCTGGTATCGTCATGCGCCTCCTGGGAACCTCGGTGTTCTCCCTACGCTTGGCCTCGGCCCTGATAGGCACCCTCACCGTGCTCATCACTTACCAACTGGCCAGGGAGATGTTTGCTTCTCAGGGTAACGAAGCTTCACGCTGGCTGGCCCTCTTCAGTGCAGCACTGCTGGCCACTTCGTACTGGCACGTCACCCTTAGTAGGTATGGTTTCCGGGCCATCAGCCAGCCCCTTTTGCAGGCTCTGACCCTGTGGTGCCTCTGGCGAGGGTGGCGGCGGAGAAGCAATACCTGGCTGGCGCTGAGCGGCCTGTTCTTTGGGGCGACGGGCTACACCTATCTGGCGAGCAGGATTTTCCCTGTGATTATGCTACTCGTTTTCCTGTGCCTGCTCATTCTCGACAGGAACAATCTCAAGCGACGGCTTTCCCAAATCGCTGTTTTTGTCAGCCCCGCTGTGGTGGTCTTTGCCCCGCTGGGCTTCTACTTTCTAACCCATCCCCAGGCCTTCTCGGTGCGGATCAGCCAGGTGTCACTGTTCAACCCAGAGTTGAACCGAGGAGATGTGTGGGGCACCTTCTGGCAAGCAACTTGCCGGGCCTTCGGTATGATCGGCCTGCGCGGTGACCCGCTGTGGCGCTTCAACTTGCCGGGTAGGCCCGTGTTCAGCTGGCCGCTGCTGCTGTTCCTCGTGCTTGGTTTGCTCCTTAGCTCTATCAGGCTGGTGCGCAGCCGTGACAGGTTGGAGCGAACGGCTCACTTTCTCTTGCTTGTCTGGCTACCTGTAATGCTTCTCCCCAGCATCCTGGCCGTCAAAGAAGTACCCAGCGCCCTGCGCTCCATAGGGCTCATTCCCCTGATTTTTCTCTTGCCTGCTCAGGGTTTGTGGAAGGTCAGTCGGTGGTTGGCAAAGCTGGCCCACATGCGTGCCAGGCTAAGGGGAGCATCGCGCTTGCCGGGGTCGCACTCCCGCCCGATGAATCGGGCTCAAGAACCCCGTTTACGGGGTGACAGCTTTGTAGCCGTGGCACTTCATGCCACGGCGGGGCTGGCTTCATCCGCTGCTTCCAAAACCGTCTTGCTCTTTATCGCTCTGATACTCCTGCTGAGCCTCGGCAGCGTCGCCACCTTCCAGGACTATTTCCTCCAGTGGGCCCAAGCCGCGCCGGTCTACTACGACAACGATGGCGATTTGGTAGATGCAGCCAGGTACCTCAACCAATTAGACACTGTTGACCAGGAGATATTCGTCTCCTCCATCCATTATCGCCATCCCACCATGGCTTTTCTGGCTCGCTCCTATGAGAGGATCAAGTGGCTGGTGGGACGCGAAACCGTGGTCTTCCCCAAAGGCGCGGATAGGGCTGCTCTTTACATCTTTCCCCATTCAGCCCGGCCAGACGCAACCTTGCTGGAAGAATTTTTCCCTCCTACCACTCTAGTTGAAGAAAAGGTGGGCCCCGATGGCCAACCCGTCTTCACCGCCTATCTGCTCCAAACGGAACAACTGCCCGACGTCAAACCCCAAAACCCTATGTCCGTCAACCTGGGCAACACCATAGAGTTCCTGGGCTACGATACTTACGCAATACGCAATACGCAATACGCTCCACGTTTTACGTTTTACTGGCGCGTGCTCCAGCCCGCCGACCGTGACGACTACAGCGTCTTCGTTCACCTTCTAGACCAGTGGGGTTTTCGGTGGGGAGAGTTGGGTTTCTTCGATTACCCATCAGCGCAATGGAGTCCGGGCGATGTGATCGTCAACAGGAAGGAGCTCCACTTCGAGCCAGGGGCACCGCCAGGGGAATACCAGGTGCTGGTGGGCATTTACTCGGCCTCGCTGGACAGCCGCCTGCCCAGGTTGGATGAACAGGGCAGAGTAGTAGGTACCATCATTGCTCTGTGCCCTGTGATGGTGAGCAAGCCCGAGGAGCCACCAGCAGTGGAATCGCTGGCCATTCAGCATCCACAGCGAGAGGAATTGGGCGGCAAGATCGCTTTCCTGGGCTACGACAGGGACCGCCAAGCGCTTCGGCCGGGTGAGAGCATCTACCTGGCCCTCTACTGGCAAGCCCAGCAAGACCTGGACGAGGATTACAACGTAGTCATCGGGCTGCGGGGAGAGCATGGGAAGGTGTGGCCCTTGTGGGCCAATCGTCCGGTGCACGGCACCTACTCCACCACCAATTGGACTGCGGGCGAGGTCATCAAGGACCGATATGGCCTGACCGTGGGCCAGGACGTGCCGGCTGGAGACTATGAAGTGGAACTGATGTTGGTAAACCGAATCACTCAGGAGCCGCTGGTCACTGACAATGGCCTGCCTATCATTTCCTTGGGTCAAGTACGGGTCGAGGCCTGGGAGCGGCAGTTTGCTGTCCCTCCCATTCAGCACCCCCTGAAGGCAAGCCTGGGGAACAAGGTCGAGCTTTTGGGCTACGACCTGGACCGCACCTCGGCGAAGCCCGGTGAGAGCCTGCACCTCACCCTCTACTGGCGGGCGCTCACAGACATGGATACCAGCTATACAGTTTTCACCCACCTGTTGGATGCCAACAATCGCATCTGGGGCCAGAAGGATAACGTTCCGAAGGCTGGCACTTATCCCACCACCCTGTGGGTAGAGGGGGAAGTGGTGGCCGACGAGTACGAGATCGTCGTCAAACCCGACGCCCCACCCGGGCAGTACGTGATCGAGGTCGGGATGTACCTTGCCCAGTCGGGCCAGCGCCTGCCGGTGCTGGACGAGTTGGGGCAGGTGCAGGGGGATAGGGTTCTGTTGGGAATGGTGGAGATTCAGCGGGTTCAGCCTCAGGGCGGATCTTAATCCGCTGCCTACTGTGGCTTGCTGAGGATGGTGTGGGGCTGGACTAAGCCACGCCGCCCGGAGCTGATGCTCCGGGCTGAAAGAGCAAAGCCCTACGGGCTAGAGTGGGCCTGGTTCAGCCCCGAAAGGGCTTCGTTCTTTCAGCGCGGGGGCTTCAGCCCCGTGCTGGCTTAGCGCTGGGCGGGAAGTTAAACAATGAGAAAGGCTATCGTCATTGCCGTCGTAATCGCGGTTCTGATTGCGGCCTGGGTTGGGTTCAATCCCATCGGCCGGTTCGGATTCTGTAGTTTTGGGCTGCTGGTCTACAGCGCGATCCCTTTGACGTTTGGCGTTTGACATTTTACGTTTCACGCTAGGAGAACCCATGCACACTCTACCTCTCAACACTCTCTACTGGCTCTTAGCCCTCTCACCCATCATCGCAGTCCTCATCCTGATGGTTGGCCTGCGCTGGGGCGGGTCGAAGGCAGGCCCTGTGGGCTGGCTTACAGCGGTCGTGGTTTCGTTGGCCTTCTTTGGCGCCACACCTAGGTTGCTGGTGTATTCACAAGTCAAAGGCTTGCTGCTCACCATCTATGTCCTGTACATCATCTGGATGGCCCTGGTGCTGTACAACGTGGTCAACGAGGCAGGGGCCATCACGGTAATAGGCCGGGCCATATCCCGTCTCACCGGCGATCGGGTGATGCAACTGCTGATCCTGAGCTGGGTGTTCAGTGCCTTCCTACAGGGAGTGGCTGGGTTTGGCGTGCCCATCGCCGTGGTAGCCCCTTTGCTTATCGGCATGGGCTTCAAGCCGGTGACCGCAGTAGTGGCTACAGCTATTGGCCATTCCTGGTCGGTTACTTTCGGCGACATCGCATCGTCCTTCCAGGCTCTCATCGCCACCACTGGTCTAGACGGTCGGGAGCTGGCCCCCTGGTCGGCTATCTTTCTGGCGATGGCTTGTTTCGGCTGTGGTCTGGCCGCTGCCCATGCCCACAGCGGTTTCAAGGATCTCCAGCACGGGCTTCCGGCCATCCTGATCGTTGGCTTTCTGATGAGCGGAACCCAATACCTGTTGGCCACCAACGGCCTCTGGAATCTGGCTGGCTTTGTGGCGGGGTTGGTGGGATTGCTGGGAGGTATGGTGGTGACTCGTTTACCCCTCTATCGCTCCGCTCCGGAAGCCGCAAGAGCGAATGGCGGCGAAGAACGCTTGAGCTTACCCTTGGCCCTGCTGCCCTATCTGCTGCTTGTCGTGCTGGTCACAGCAGCGGAGCTCTACACACCTCTCCACGAGTTTCTCAACAGCGTGGTGATCAGGATTCGATTCCCAGAACTGCGCACGGCCTACGGGTGGATAACAGAGGCCGGAACAGGGCGCACGATCAGCGTATTTGGCCACCCTGGGGCGTTGCTGGCCTACACTTCTATCATGGGCTATCTCCTCTACCGTTACACCGGACACTACAGCGAAGGCGTTCTGCGGAGAATCGTGGCCAACACCTTGAGAAGCGCGGTGCCATCCAGCATCGGTATCGCCTCTTTAGTGGGCATGGCCTTGATCATGGACCACAGCGGCATGACCTATCTGCTGGCCGAGGGCATCAGCCGAAGCGTGGGGACAGCTTTCCCCCTCGTCTCCCCTCTCATCGGGGTTTTGGGCGCTTTCATGACCGGCTCCAACACCAATTCCAACGTTATCTTCGCTCCCTTGCAGAAGCAGGCCGCCGAGCTCATCGGGATCAACGTTTTCATCATCCTGGGTGCTCAGACCACAGGCGGTTCTCTGGGGAGTATGCTGGCCCCAGCTAAGGTCATCGTAGGCTGCAGCACCGCTGGCCTGGCCGGACGCGAGGGAGAGGTCCTCAAGAAGACGCTACTCCCTGGGCTTTTGATCGCTGCCTGCGTAGGGGTGGTGGCCTGGATGGTCATCTATTGATTGCGTAGTGTGTATCGCGTAACGGAATACGAAATATACACTACGCAATGGGAGCAACCATCGCCACAGCCAAAGAGCCCTCGAAGCTTTGAGGGCTCTTTCGTTTTAGCTGTCCATTTGGGCGCGTTCAACATAGGCTAATAGGGATGGTTTTTGCATCCGCCCCTACAAGTGGACCTGAGTACACCCGTTTACTTGAAATTCTGGCGAAGGCGGTGTATCATCAAGGATACATGATAAACAACGAAAGGGTGCCAGGAGTGGTCAAGGTAACAAAAATAACCGCGGGAATTTTCCTCCTACTAATCTTCTTACATAGCAGCGCTATACCCCCTTATCGTACCTTCGACTACCAGGTGGGTACGGTGGTGGCTGGTTATCAGTTCAGCTTTGCCCGATGGGAAGCTCGCGCCATCGCTCGCAAGCTGGATCAGATGTTTACCAGCAATTTAGAGCACTTGACCGAAGAGGAGAAAAAGGCCATTGTCCTGGACTACATCTCCCTTATCCAACGCATTGATGAATTGGAGCAAAGAATCCGCCAGACACATAGCATTGCAGAGGAGAATCCGGCCGCCGTCGCCCTGCGCTTGCGTCGTGAACTGACGGAGTTTAAACAACGCCGGGCGGAAAAACAGGGGCTGGTGGAGGCTATTCTGGAAGAACAAATTACTCAAGTGTTACACTCACAAGATCTGGACACCTGGGGAATCATCTGGCCGCCGGTCAAGTTCCAATTCGAAAGACTGCCCCTCTACCTGGTGATCTCACCCCGTGAGGAGATCAGGGTGAAGAAGGGGATCTACCTCGAACATGATCTGGACCTGGACACACGAGAGGCCCTCGAGGAGAGGATTGACGAGACATTCGATGTGTCATCGTTAACCGTGGGCATCGGCGGGTTGTCGGCCTATCCGACCATGATCGTGGAAGCGGCTTCCCTGGATTTCATTGTGAAGGCCGCCGCCCATGAGTGGGTTCACGGCTACTTGTTCTTCAAGCCGTTGGGCTGGCATTACGAGGACAGCCCTCAGATGAGAACCATCAACGAGACGGTAGCCTCGATTGTGGGGGATGAGGTGGGAGGTCTGGTCCTTCGCCGTTTCTATCCTGAGCTGGCTCCTCCTCCCATCGAAGAGGACAGAGAACAACCCCCGCCGGAGCCCGTCGAGTCCGAATTCAACCGCGAGATGAGGCAGATCCGCCTGACCGTGGACGAGATGCTAGCTCAGGGCAGGGTGGAGGAGGCTGAGGCGTACATGGAGGAGCGACGTCGTTTCCTGGTGTCCAAGGGATACTACATCAGGAAGCTAAACCAGGCCTACTTCGCCTTC
>CAZRSI010000041.1:0-15054 GCA_964602575.1 uncultured Anaerolineae bacterium | reverse complement strand
GATCCCGCTCTGCTGGCCAATCCGCCCCGTGATGCCTCACCCTTCATCGCCCAGGCCCTCTCCGGCATCAACACTTACGCGACGGTCCAGGTCAAACCTATGCTGATGATGGAAAAGGGGAGCGAATTCGCTTTCACCGACGAGTTGTCGCCGCCGCAGCCGGTGCGCACCATCCCCATGCACTTTGCCGAGCTGTGCCAGGCCGACGCTACAGATTTCGCCACCGTCTTCGGCAAAGAGAGCAAGCTGAATTTCGCCATAGGCACGCCGCTGACCATGGATATCCCCATCTGCATCAAGCTCGACCGCCTGGTGGAGCGCTCCACTGGCATCTTCGGCCAGACGGGCACGGGCAAGAGCTTCCTGGTCCGCCTCCTGCTGTGCGGGATCATCAAAGCTGGAGTAGCGGTCAACCTCATTTTTGATATGCACGACGAGTACGCCTTCGGCAAGCGCTCGGAGGACGGCCAGTGGGTCAAAGGACTGCGCCACCTCTTCGGCAGCAAAGTACTCGTGTACTCCCTGGACGAGAGGGCTGCCAGCCGGGAGGGCCGCAACGTAGACGTGACCCTGAAGATCGGCCTCAACCAGATCGAGGCCGAGGATGTGCTGCTCCTGGCCGACGAACTGGACCTGACCCCGACATCCAGGGCAACAGTAGGCCTCTTGCACGATACCTACGGCAAGGATTGGCTGAAGCAACTCCTCCAGATGAGCCCGGAGGACATCGCCAACTTCTGTGACACAAAGGGGGCCCATCCGGAAGCCACCAAGGCCCTGCAACGCAAGCTGAGGGACATCGGCCGCCTGGACTACGTGGTGGATAACGTTCCGTTCAGCGTCATTGACGAAATGGTGGCCGCGCTGGACAAAGGCAAGCACATCATCCTGCACTTCGGGCGGTATGACCGGCCTCTGGATCACATGCTGGTGGCCAACATCGTCACCCGACGGGTGCGTCACCTCTATCAGGAGAAAGTCGAGCGGTACGAACAAACCCAAGCCGCCGCCGATGAGCCGCGCACCTTGGTCATCACCTTGGAAGAAGCCCACAAGTTCCTCAGTCCTGCCGTCTCCCGCCAGACCATCTTTGGCACCATCGCTCGCGAGATGCGGAAGTATTACGTCACCCTGATGGTGGTGGACCAGCGGCCCAGCGGCATTGACCCGGAGGTACTAAGTCAGCTTGGCACGCGCATCACTGGTAAGCTGACCGAGGAGCGAGACATTGAGGCAGTCTTGACCGGAGTAGCCAATCGCAGCTTCCTGCGAGGCGCATTGGAGAGCCTGGATACCCGCCAACAAGTTCTCCTCATGGGCCACGCCGTGCCCATGCCCATCCAGGTGCAGACCCGCAAGTACGACGAGGAGTTCTACAAGGCAATGGGAGCAGGGGAGAGTCGGAACGCAATGCAAGACATCGCGGAACTGTTTGGGGAGTAGAGGGCAAGATCCCGCATCCTAACCTCTGAGTTCCTCCGAAGCCCCCTGAATTTCCTTGCCGTAGAGGAACTTGGGGGAACTTAGAGGCACTGAGGAACTACCCTCAGCATAATGCAGCAAAGAAGGCCTATGAGTCTAACCAGCAAGCGCGTAGCCATCCTGGCGGAGAACAACTATCAGGAGCTAGAGCTCTGGTACCCTCTCTTGCGGTTGCGGGAGGAGGGAGCTGAAGTGAAGGTCATCGGCACGGGCAATGCCGATAAGTACCTATCCGGAAAATGCTAAAGCGGGGCGTCCTCGCCCCGCCCAATGGCGAGGACGCGTCGAGTAGCTTGGTTGTTCGGAAAAGAGCCGCTGTAGCGCTGGGCTAAGCTGAGCGCCGAGCTGAAGCCCTACGGGCTGAGATTCAGCCCCCAAAGGAGCTTGGGCCTTTCAGCCCAGTGCTTCAGCGGTGGGCACACTATGAGCGGTTTTAATAAAAACTTGATAGGAGAAAGGAAATGGCACAAGAACTGCCCGTTGAAAAACTCCGAAAAATGTGTGATCCCCAGGAACTGAGCTGTGAGACAAGCGAGGAGGTGGAACCCCTTGAAACCATCATCGGCCAGGAGAGGGCAGTCAGATCCCTCGAGTTTGGGCTGGGAATCAAGGAAACGGGGTTCAATATCTACGTGGCTGGCCCCCCAGGCACAGGGAAAACAACGGCTGTCAAGCGTTTTCTTGAAGAAGCAGCCAAAGACAAGCCCGTGCCCCCTGACTGGTGCTATGTGAACAACTTCCGCGACCCCTATCGCCCGAAGGCCCTCCGTCTGCCACCGGGCCGGGGGCGAGAGTTTCAGCAAGACGTAAAAAACCTGGTGGAGGGAGCCCGGCAGGAGATACCGAGAATCTTCGAAAGCGATGATTATGCTGCAAGGCGGGAGGAAACCGTCCAGGTTTTCCAGAAACAAAAGCAGGAGCTTATCTCCCAGATGGGCGAAAAGGCTCAAAAGCAAGGCTTCCTTCTGCAAGTGAGCCCCATGGGACTCCTGATCATTCCGATGAAGGATGGGAAACCCCTCACTGAAGAGGAGTTTGGGGCCTTGAGTCCGGAAGTCCGAGAGGAAATGATAAAAAAGCGGCAGAGTTTGCAAGAGGAATTGAAGAAGGCTATGAGGCAGTTCTCCAGCCTGGATAAGAAAGCCAACGAAGCGCTGCGAGAACTGGACCAGGAGATAGTGCTTTACACCATAGACCAACCCGTTCGCGAATTGATCGAGAAGTACAAAGACCTGCCAGAGATTGTGGCCTACCTGGAAGAGGTCAAAGACGACATTGTGCTAAACCTCTCTCAGTTCAGAAAGCAAGCCGAAGGGCAGCCTGTCCCTTCCCTTCTCATGCCCGGAGCCGGAGAATTGCCCTTCAGAAAATACGAAGTGAACGTGGTGGTGGATAACTCCGAACTCGAGGGGGCGCCAGTGGTCATGGAGCTCAACCCAACCTACAACAATCTCTTCGGTCGAATAGAGAAGGAAGCTCAGTTCGGTGCCCTGGTAACCGACTTCACCATGATCCGGGAAGGCTCCCTTCACCGGGCCAACGGCGGCTACCTGGTGCTCCCGGTTAACGAAGTGTTGCGGAACTTGTTCTCGTGGGACAGCTTGAAGCGGGCCCTCCGAAACAAGGAAATCGTTGTAGAGGAAGCGGGCGAAAGGTTAGGTTTCATCACGACAAAGAGTTTGCGACCAGAACCTATCCCTTTGGATGTTAAGGTAGTTCTCATTGGACAACCCACACTCTACTATTTGCTCTACACCATGGATGAAGATTTCAGTGAACTCTTTAAGGTCAAGGCCGATTTCGATACCCAGATGGACCGCACACCTGAGAACACAAGGGATTACATATCCTTCGTCTGCACCCTTTGCCGTGAGGAGGGATTGAAGCATCTCGATGCCTCAGCATTGGCCAAGCTCATCGAACACAGCTCTCGGCTGGCCGAGGACCAAGAGAAGCTCTCCGCCAAGTTTGGCGAGATATCGGACATTATCAGGGAGGCCAGCTTCTACGCAGTCCAGGAGGACTCCACTTATGTGACCGCCGCCCATATACAGAAGGCCATCGAAGAGAAGTTCTACCGCTCTAACCTCGTTCAGGAGAGAATCAATGAGATGATCGAGCGAGGTATCATCATGATTGACGTGGAGGGAGAGAAGGTAGGCCAGGTAAATGGACTCTCTGTGTCCAGTCTGGGGGACATCACCTTCGGGCGGCCATCTCGGATCACGGCCAGCATTGGCCTGGGTCGGGAGGGGCTCATAGACATCGAGCGGGAAGCCAAGCTGGGTGGCCCCATCCACACCAAGGGAGTGATGATCTTAAGCGGCTATCTGGCCCAAAAGTATGCTCAGGATAAGCCCCTCAGCCTCTCGGCCCGTTTGGTCTTCGAGCAGAGTTACGCGGAAGTGGAGGGGGACAGTGCCTCCAGCACGGAGCTTTATGCCCTCCTATCCAGCCTGTCTGGACTCCCCATCAAGCAGGGCATCGCCGTCACTGGCTCCATCAACCAAAAAGGAGAGGTACAAGCCATCGGGGGGGTTAACGAGAAGATCGAGGGTTTCTTCGAAACCTGCAAGGCCAAGGGATTGACCGGCCAGCAGGGGGTGATCATCCCCGAAAGCAATGTGCAGAACTTGATGCTCAAAGAGGAAGTAGTGGAAGCAGTCAGGAATGGCAAGTTCCATATTTGGCCCGTGAAGAACGTTGACGAAGGGATAGAGATCCTGACAGGGATCAAGGCTGGGGCAAGGCAAGAGGATGGGACCTTCGAAAAGGACTCAGTGAACTACCTGGTGGACAAGCGCCTGAGGGAACTAGCGGAGAAGATGAGGGATTTCGGCAAGGAAGAAAAAGAGGAAACGAGAGAAAAGGAAGAGACAGAAGAAGAAGAGAAGCCAGAGGAAGAAGATCAGGTGACAGAGCGTAGTCTATGGCCAAGCGAAGAATGATTACCGGTAAGCGAATAGTGTGGATTGTTGTAATAAGCGTATCAGCGTTCCTCGTAGGCATAAACATAGTTCGCCCCTCGACACCGTTGCCGGTTTATGCTGAGAGCCCTCCGGTCCTGATAGGCCGCGTGATGGAATCACAGGGGCAGCCGGTGAGTGGTGCAGAAGTGGCTGTCTATCTTAACAGCGAGGAGGAGCCTGCCGTCATTGGCGAGAGCCAACCCGGTGGCGTCTTCACGCTTGAGCTACCCAGTGGCTCCATAAGTTCGCTGCGGGTGGAGATCAAACGCCATCACTTTAATGCGACAACATGGGTGGCTGAGGCCGACGATCTGGAGCATCTGCGTCGTGGCGAGGCTCTGCGCCTGCCTGACATTACACTAAAGCGCCGCATCACACCGAGTTTCTGGATTGCTACTTTGACCTTTATAGGCATCCTGCTGCTAATAGCCTTTGAAAAGCTGCATAGTACAATGGCCGCACTATTGGGCATGGCAATCGTCCTGGGAGTCAGCCTCGTGGGCCGACCCATTAACGAAGGGTTGTTCATTTTTGATCTCAAGCAGGCACTTCAATATGTGGATTTCAACGTTATCTTCCTGGTGATGGGGATGATGATCGCCATCGGCATCATCGAGGAGACAGGCATCTTCCAATGGTTAGCTTATCAAGCTTATCGCCTATCGAGAGGCCGACCATGGTTACTGATAACGATCCTGATGGTCATCACCTCGGTGGCTTCGGCACTGCTGGATAATGTGACCACTATGCTGCTCATGACCCCCATGACGTTGCAGATCGGCCTGGCACTGGGCATCAATCCCCTGTCTTTGCTGCTACCCGAGGTGCTGGCCTCCAATGTGGGAGGCATCAGCACCCTCATCGGCACGCCGACCAACATTCTTGTCGGTTCCTATGCCGATATTTCCTTTAATGATTTTCTGCTCAACCTGACACCGGGTGTGCTGCTGGCCCAGATTGCACTTACCGTCTACGTGTTGGTGATCTACCGTAAGGAATACGCCTCGGTCAGCGGAAGACCGTCTCCGGCCCTGTTGGAACACTTGAGAGAACACGCCC
The DNA here is from genome assembly GCA_964602575.1 of uncultured Anaerolineae bacterium. Lineage (GTDB taxonomy): Bacteria > Chloroflexota > Anaerolineae > VGOG01 > VGOG01 > CAZRSI01. The sequence goes on along the minus strand of CAZRSI010000041.1, from coordinate 9,544 downwards.
GCATCACCGAGCCCGTGAAACTGCGCAGAGCGGGGGCGGTCTTCATAGGTATGTTGCTCCTCTTCACAATAGGAGAGCGAATCCATCTGGTGCCAGCGGTCACAGCTATCCTGGGGTCGGTGACCATGCTGATGGCAGTCGAGTCCGACATCGAGGAGATGCTCAAGGTGGTGGATTGGACAACGCTGATGTTCTTCACTGCGCTGTTCATTGTTGTCGGAGCCATTCAGGAGGTGGGGCTCCTCAGTTTCATCGCCACCGGAATCAAAGCAGTGGTGGGAGAGAATCTAACCGCAGCACTGCTAGTGCTGATCTGGGCTGGAGCCATCTTGTCGGGAATCATCGCCAATATCCCCTTCACGGCGGCCATGCTGCCGGTGGTTGGTTTTCTAACGCGGACGATACCAGGGGCAGGAAGCAAAGTTCTGTTCTATGGACTGTCGGTGGGCTCAGCAATGGGAGGCAACAGTTCTCTCATCGGCGCTTCGGCCAACCTGGTAACAGCTGGCATCGCCGAGCGGGCAGGATATCCCATCACTTACAGGCAGTTCTTGAAAATCGGTTTCCCAGCCATGATCATCACAGTAGCTACTGGGACGCTGTGGTTGTTTATTCGATTTTAAAACCGGGGGCTGGTTACACTTGGACTCCCAATTCTTTATAATATTTTTGGTTCAGGGAGGCTATCATGGGCAAGATACTATGCGCTACCCGCGGTGGCGAGGCCAGTTACCAAACCCAGGATGCCGCCATCGCTCTGGCCAAAGAGCGCGGCGATGAGCTTTTGTTTCTCTTCGTGGCAGATACCCACTTTCTGGATAAAACTGAACACGCCGTCCGCCCCGATGTAGTAGCCGAGGAGATGGAGCATATGGGCGAATTTCTGCTGACCATGGCCCAGGAACGGGCTCAAAAGCAAGGAGTGAACGCTGATTACATACTCCGACGCGGGGTTCTACGAGAAGAACTGAAGGCCGCTGCTCGCGAGGAGGCGGTGGATCTGGTGGTGCTAGGCCAGCCTGCTAACGCAGGTAGCACCTTTGGGCTGACCGACCTGGAGGCTTTCGCCGCTGAGATTGAAGCCGAGACAGGTGTGGAAACTGTTATTGTATAATGCAGGAAACATTCGGGAGAGATACAGATAAGCATAGAAGTATACCTGAAGACGGGTGAGAAAAGGACTGTGGAGATTCACATCTCTCTTGCTAGAGGGGGAGAAGAAGCGATGGGAACCATCAGGATTATGAGGGATATCACCGGGCGTAAACACGTTGAACTCTAGCAGTAATGAAACGGCGATTCGATTCACTGATACCGGCTGTGGCATCCGGAGGAAAACCTGGACAGGATCTTTGATCTGTTCTTCATCACCATGCCTTCGGGCAAGGGAACGAAACCGGCCCTCTCGATCTCCTATGCCATCATCAACCAACATCGGGGAAGGATAGAGGTAAGCAGCGAGGTTGGGGTAGGATCCACCTTGGTGGTAAAGCTGCCTGTGATGGAGGCCGAGGAGTGTGAATTCCTGTCAAGTCAAATGAAAATGTTACCGAAAGACGATTGTTGGGTCAAAAGATAATGTTACTGGGCTAATTGTTTTCTCTGAGCCAATCGGTTAAGTAGTACCGGGTTGGCAAGATCTCCTCTCTCTCAGCGAGGGATAAAAAAGTACAATGAAAGTCGGTAACATTTTTCGTGAACCAATGCGGGTTTTTGCCCTGACGGGGTAAATATGCTATAATTACAATCTGATTTGGGTCTTTTGCTAAACATAAGTAACATTTTATTGGGTGGCGAAACCGCCTTCCAACTAAAACGCTCTTTAGCTGCGCTTCATAGGACTTTGGAGGCGATTATATGAGCCGCAAGTCGAGAAACCGCCAGTCCTCCTGGTCTAGACTCCTGCTGGGTATGTTTTCCATTGTCCTTATATTGGGCGGGATCTACTTCGGCTATTTTTTCTATATCACTGTAAGAGAGCTTGTAGCCCATGCCGAGCTTCCCGCGCTCCCCAGCGTGGACCTGCCCTCTTCCCTTCCAATGCCTGTCCAGCAACCGGAAAAAAAGACCAACATCAGCACCGGTGGTGAGCCCCTGCCCGATTGGCACAAGAAGGAGCGGGTGAACATCCTTCTCTTAGGTATTGATGAAAGAGAGGGTCAGCATGGACCTTGGCGCACTGACACAATGATCGTGTTGACTATTGATCCAGAGAGTAAGACGGCTGGTATGCTTTCCATACCGCGCGATCTGTGGGTGCCCATCCCTGGCTACGGCGAGAACCGCATTAACACTGCCCATTATACCGGTGATCTCAAGAAATATCCTGGTGGTGGGCCCGCCTTGGCCATTAAAACGGTGCAATATAACTTTGGCATCCCAATCCATTACTATGTCCGTGTTAACTTCAGTGGCTTTGTGAAAGCTATTGACCTCATAGGCGGGATAGATATCTACGTGGAAAAAGACATTTACGATCCTAAGTATCCCGATAACGCCTACGGTTATGAACCCCTTTACATTCCAGCAGGCACCCATCATATGGATGGTGAACTCGCCCTCAAGTACGCCCGCACCCGTCACGGCGGGAGCGATTTCGACCGGCTGCGACGTCAACAACAGATTATCATGGCCGTGCGCGATAAAGTTCTGCGACTGAACCTTCTCCCTCAGTTGTTACCAAAATTGCCCCAACTACTGAAAACCGTTGGAGATGCAGTTCAGACAGACCTGCAACTCGATGAGATAATCAACCTGATTCAATTGGCTAGCCAAATAGATGAAGACCACATCAAGGCCGCCATCATTGATAGTTCCATGACAGTGCCCACCACCACCCCCAACGGGGCGCAAGTACTGATCCCCATTCCAGATGAGATTCGCGCTGTTGTGGATGAGGTTTTCTTTACCCCCACGGGAGAACCAGTTATCCAGGAAGAAAATGAGGAGAGAGAGAAACTAGCTGCAGAAGGAGCGAAAATCATTGTCCACAACGGCACTACCGTTGGCAATCTGGCGGCCAAAACAAGCGCCTTCCTAAAAGAGAAAGGCTTCCAGGTGGTGGAATATGGCAATGCGGAGCGCTTTGACTACCCCGCCACGATTATTGTGGACTTCACCGGCAAGGAATATACTATTCAATGTCTGGCTCGGTTGCTGAATATTCCAGAAAACCACATCCAGAAGTACACTGGCGTGCCACAGAGCGAAGTTGACATCCGCCTTATCATCGGAGCCGATTTCCAACTGCCAAGCGCACCGTAGCACTCGAAATATTTTAAGGTTTAGAAGTGTTAGAAGTGCGCTGGGACTTGACAAAATGCTTAAATTTATGATATAATTTATAATAATTAAATAGTAATCGGCTGAATTCCAAAGGGATGTCCGCCGATAATGGCTAACCTCTCGAAAGAGAGGGGCGCAAAGCCACGGGTCTAAGGCTCGGATTTGAGCTATGACAGCCGGGCTGCCGAAGTGGACAACTTTTATCCTAACGCAACAAGCCAAAAGTATCTGCGGCTTCCCGATTGAACTGGAAGCCGCAGTTGTTTTTGGGAGCGGGAAAAATGTACCAAAGAACCGTTCTCGATAATGGCTTACGTGTGGTAACCTCGACAATGCCACACACCCAAGTGGTGAGCATCGTTCTCTTCATTGGCGTGGGTTCCCGCTACGAATCGGATGAGCAAAGCGGGGCATCGCATTTCATCGAGCACATGCTATTCAAGGGCACGGCGAAGCGACCTACAGCCATGGATATTGCCATCGCTGTCGAGCGAATCGGAGGCATGTTCAATGGCAGCACAGGGCAGGAAGAAAGCACTTATTGGGTCCGGGTACCACAGCAGCACTGGGATATCGCTATTGATATTTTGGCAGACATGCTCCGCCACGCCAAGTTCGACCCGGTGGACATTGAAAAAGAGCGAGACGTAATCATCAAAGAGATTAATCTGGTTTTAGACGCGCCCGATGAACTGGTCCACCTCTTGAACAACCAATTGGTCTGGCCGAACCATCCCCTGGGGCGCGATGTCGCTGGCACCAAAGAGAGCGTCGCCAGTTTCAACCGAGACAGGTTGCTGGCTTACAAGGACAGCCACTATTTGCCGAATAACACTGTGGTCAGCATAGCTGGCTATGTCGAACATGAAGCAGCGGTTAGGCAAGTAGCCGCTTGCTTGGGTGATTGGGCTATGGGAGAAGTAGCACCGTACCAGCCGGCTGAGGATGGCCAGAGCGAGCCACGGGTGCGGGTCCACAACAAGAATACACGGCAAGCCTACATCTGCTTAAGCGTGCCAGGCCTGCCTCGTGATCATCCAGACCGCCTCAGCCTGCGCCTGCTTAACGCGGTGCTGGGAGAGGGGATGGGCTCTCGGCTCTTCACCGGCATCAGAGAGAAGCAATGCCTGGCCTATAATGTCAACTCCTACATCAGTGCGCTGCATGACACGGGGGTAATAGGTACCTACGCCAGTGTTGATCCAGAGAACGCAAAAACCGCCATCCAGGCCATCTTGGAGGAATGGGCCGATCTCAGACGAGAAGAAATACGCTCAGAAGAACTGGCAAGGGCCAAAGACTTTATCAAAGGGCAATTGCTGCTCTTTATGGAAGATAGCTTTAGCGTAGCTCTATGGTATGGCTCCCAGGAGATTCTCTTTTCAGAGATCCTAACTTACGAGGAAGCAATAGAAGCCATCGAGGCCATAACCACAGCCGACGTTCAAAGGGTAGCACAACAGCTTTTCCGAGAGGAAAAGTTGAACCTGGCTATTGTAGGCCCCTTCGAGGGCGAAGATGGGTTCAGGGAACTGCTCACGTTGTGATAGCTGCGTGAAGTTCCTTCAGAACCTCAGGTGATTTTCAGAGGAACTCGGGGGAACTCAGGGGGACTCGGTGGGATTTAGCAGAACTTGGCTCCCTCCCGCTCGATGTTGACCCGCTAATCAACGATGAAGCTCCGCCCCCCGACGATTCCACCAGCGCCCGCTCATCGCCGGTGTAAGTCACCCTGATGACGTTCATGCTCTCTACCCTGTGAGCGCCTTGGCGAAGTCGGCCGGAGTCACCCCCGGTGATGCGATCTCCTCCCGACGGTAGAACTCGGCTATGGCCGACTCGACTGCGTTCAGTTCCTCGCCGGCCAGAGCTGCCTCTAGGGCCTCCAACTTGTCCGCTGGGTAGAAGAAGAAGTCACCGCTGAGGGCCACGTCGGCGATGCGGCCCTCTTTGGTCTCCACGATGGCCCCGATCAGTCCACCAGGGGCCTTCTACATCCGCTGTACCACTTCTACCCCGGTGGCGATTTTGGTCTGCCACTCCTCGCCCCGCTTGCCCTGTTTGTACAACCACTCGTCACTGGTGTGAGCCCGCTTGAGCTCCTCCACCTTGTCGTAGACAGCGGGCGGCAGTTCTGACCTCTCCAGCGGCCCCAGCACCGCCTCGTAGTTGGCGATCAGAGCAGCCTCGATCTCCTCCAGCGGCGGAACCACTCCCAGCTCGCGTTTGATGGTGGATAAGTTCTCGTGCAGGCTCTTGTAGACCTTGTCGCGGTACTTCTCATCTGGTACCTTGAGGGCATGAAGTGAGGAATAATCAGCGGCAGCATTTTGGGCAGCAGGTTACCCATAGCGGCGGGCATCAAGAAGCTTGTGCACCAGGTCTTGTCGTGGCTGTTCCAGAAAGGGAATCGTCACCCGAAAAGAGGAACTCGACACCCTAGTGTCGAGTTCCTCCGCCGTAGAGATTCCCTAAAACCCTCTAGGGCGAGGGTGATAGGACTAAGTTGGGCTGGTAAGCTTATCACTGTTTGGAAGTCACTTCCTCGTAGTATTTAGCATGATGGTGCTTGACGTACTCCTCCGGGAAAAAGCCAAAGCGAATAGCATCGAGACCAGCCCTCATCAGAGGATGCATCGTTGCCAGATAGAAGTGTACCAGAAAGAAGGCCACCATGGCGATGGCCCCCAGGTCATGCAGAAAGACACTCCACCGGAAGAGCCACGTCGGTATAGAGCCTTTGCCAAACCACATCAGCAGGCCGGTGACAACCAGGACAAGACCTCCAATGACCACGGTGAGGTACCACAGCTTCTGGCCGGTGTTGAATTTGTCCTGGGGAGGCATCGCCTCCTCCTCGCCTGTAAAGTAGTAGGCTGGGGCCGCTTTTAACCAACCTAGATCATCTTTACCCCAGGTGAAAATCCTCTTCATCGAAGCGGCTAACCCCCTGAAATCAAAGATGATGTAGGTGAGGACCGCCACGGCAGCGACGATGAATCCCCAGCGGTGCCACAGGCGGAAGAGCAAGCCCGCTTTCCCCTGAGCCAGGGGCATCAGCCAGGGCAGATAGAGCACCATGCCCGTGAGAACCAAGAGAGAGAAAGCCACCACGATCAGCCAGTGCACAAACCGTTGAGTGGTGCTGAAAGCCAGGATCAGCCTCTTGGTCATCTTACATCTCCTCCTCGACCTTGATCTGGTGGCGGGCCACCAGGAAGTTTAACAGCAAGCCCAGAGCCGTGGCCCCGACAGCGATTTCCCCCAGGGGCTGGATAATCTTTTGCCAAATGCTGGAAAAGGTGATAGGCCCTTGGGGGTCAACAGGTAGGCCGTAGGCCGGAGGGTCGTCCAGCAAAATACTCAACCGATGCAACCCTCCGGCTTCGCTTTCGCCATAGAGCATCGCTCCGCTATGACCTGCTGTCTTCAACTCGGATACCCTGGCCTTTGCCTCGCTCAGCAGTTCCTCTCGTCTGCCCCACGTCAGGGCTCCAGTTGGACAAGCCTCGACACAAGACGGCCCGCCTGTACCTGCCCGCACTTTGTCTTGGCAGAAGGTGCACTTAGCAGCCTTGGCCCTGCCAGTCATCAGGTCAACGTCTTTCAAATGGGGCACGCCAAAGGGGCAGAACTGGGTGCAGTAACCGCAACCGTTGCATTTGTCCTCGTCGAAAGCCACGAAGCCCTTTTCATCCTTATGTAACGCTTCGGTTGGACAGACTATCACACAAGCGGCATCGGTGCAATGCATGCATTGATAGTTGAAGAAAGGCCAATCAGCCGGATCAACCCCCTGCCTCTGCTTGATCAGATTCCAGGTGGTGGCGGACAAGTCAGAGGGAGGCACTGGCTCTGCCGGCAAGTTGTTGTATTCCTTGCAGGCTTTCTCACAGGCCCGGCAGCCAATGCACTTGGAAGTATCGTACAGGATGGCCACGTCATCCTCATTCGGGGCAGAAGCGAGGGCCTGCTCCGACGGTTGCAGGAGCAAGCTGCCCAGACCAACGCCCGTGAGCTTAAGGAAGTCTCTTCGACCCACCAGTGCTCGTTTATTGTTCTCCATTTTGGTCTCCTAAACTCTACGGCGTGTGATTAGCCAGTCTTGGACCGACGAGTCACTAGCACGACGACCGCCACGATATTGATAACGATGAGGATAGCCAAACCTATCCCCAAAATCCCAAGCCAGTATCCTTCAGTACGATACGAGGTTGTCGTGATGGGTGGGTACCCGGACCAGATGAACTTGGCAGCCTCCTCAGCGCTATAGCCAGCCGCCGCCCAGTCGAAACTTCCTTCTGGAGAGTGACAATCCTCGCAGAGGATAACCTCGCCCGCCGGTTCGACCACCCAGTCGAGGGAGTGTATATTGTCGCTGAGCAACCCCCAATCCCCCTCGGCCGCCCTGGGGTGGCATCCAACGCATGCCTGGGGAATCTCGTACTCGGCCAAGCCGGGGTGAGGCGCTATGGGCGGCACTTGTTCGACGATTACGTCAGCGTTGGCCTTCATTTCTTGCGCAGCCACATCGTCGGCCGTCAGGAAGAGCTCGGTATTGCCGTGGCAACTGTCGCAGCTCTCGTTTTGGGCCGTGATCCGCTGGATGTTGTGAGGCGTGGCGTACTTCCACGTCGGCACGTTGTCAAAATTGGGCAACAGGTCGTCCCCGTAGAAAGCGAAGGTGTCCGCCGTAACAGGAACGTGGCGCACCAGGACGTAGTCCCAGGGTCGGTCCTCGCTCTTCAGGGGATTGCGCCCGATCTTGAAGGTCAACTTGCTATCGTCGGTTTCATAGTAAGGTAAGCCTTTCTCGTCTAAACCCACGTGGCAGTTGTAGCAACTCTTGTATGGGCCGGACGCATGACAGACTTCGCAGGCTACCTTGTCAGCGTGGATTTTGTGTTCCTCTATCTCGCTTTGCTCAGGAGCTGCCTCGGGGTGACAATCCAGGCAGTCCACGCCCGGAGCACCTTCGTAGCGATGAGCGTACTCGGTACCGTCGCCGTGATACTCGCTCACATCGTGGCAGTCGAAGCAGGACATACCCTCCTCCAGCCAGTGGACACTCCCCTCGACGCCCTCGTTCTTGCCCTGATATTCGTTGGACACGCGGGCACCGTGGCAGGCCATGCAGGTGTCTTTCATAGAAGCGATTTCCTTGACCTGGTGTTCCTTAAGCAGACCGCCGTCCATTGCAGTCGGCCGGCTGATGTGGCACTGGCCGCAGGTGGTATGACAGGTGCTGCAGTGGTTGTTAAACGCCTCCTCCATGCGGGGGTCACTGAAATCAGCCCCGCGGGCGATTAGACCTCCCTTCATGCCTGTCAGATTCTGGTGCAGGCTGGTGGCAGCCAGTTTAGTAGCCTCGGCGTGGCAAACGCCACAGACCCGCTCGGAGTCCTCCAGGGGATCCCGCACCATACCCTCGTGGGCCGCGTCCTTGTCGTCTACCCCTTCGACACCACCGTGGCAGCCGATGCAATTTTGGACATTGTGAACCGAAACCAGGAACTCGTCACCAACGAAAACCTTCTCCCATGCCTCCAACGGAGGCAACTCCCCAGCTCAGCCCTCGCCGGAGGTTTTCTCCGACTTCACCTCCTTCTCTACAGCCAGGGCTTGCAGGGTTGCCTCGTCGGTGTGGCAGGCTACACAATTACTGGCACCAACCGATACCGGCAACAGTCCGGCCTCAGGCGTTGGCTGGGGGACTGGTTTGACTTCTTCCTCGACTAACGCGAACGGCAGTTCGTAGGGGCCGCCTGGCTCGTGGATTTCAGTGTCAATGGTGTAGTCGCTGGCGTGCTTCTCAGGATCAAAGCGCTTGACGTACACCTCAGGGTCGGTGGTCCAGGAGGACATCCCAAACAGCAGACTGTAGGCCTCGTACCCCAACATGTTCAGCGCCGCCGTCACCTGACCAGCCGTCTGACCAGTGTAACACACCACCACCACATCTTTGTCGGGAGGAATAGTGGCCAGGTTCTCAGGGGTGAACAGCGTCTTCACACTCATGTTCACCGCCCCTGGCACGTGCCCCTTGGCATAGTCCTCCGCCGAACGCAGACTGATGATGTATGGATCATTCTCCGGGTCGCCGTCGTTCAAGTTCTCATACAAGTCGGCCGCCTTGATCGTCCTCGGCCCCTCGCTGAAGTAGGCCTCCGCTGCCTCCCTGACCCCGACAGCAACCGGAGCTACCGCGAACGGCAGTTCGTAGGGGCCGCCTGGCTCGTGGATTTCAGTGTCAATGGTG
>CAZRSI010000040.1:0-15900 GCA_964602575.1 uncultured Anaerolineae bacterium | reverse complement strand
CGGTCAAATGGTTGGGAAGGGTTAATTCTTCTGGCCACACGGACCTTCCCATCTCGGGCCACATGCCAACCGGGGTGGCATTGACCAGCAGTTGGGCCTGAGCGGCTTGCTCTCTCAGGGTTTGCGGGTTAAGAGGGAGGGAGGTAAGAGAGGTGGGAGGAAACAAGGGGGAGAACCCTCGCACCAGGGCCCGGGCGCGCGAGGGGGTGCGGTTGAGGATGGTTACCTGCGCCCCGGCTTGGGCCAGAGCGTAGATCACGGCGCGGGCTGCGCCTCCCGCTCCCAATACCACCGCCCGCTTGCCTTCGGGATCGAAGCCGCCCTCGTTCAAGGCGGTCAGGAAGCCCTGCCAGTCGGTGTTGTAACCGATCAGTTCACCCTCGCGGATGGCGATGGTATTGACCGCTCCGATAGCTTGTGCCCCTGGCGCGACCCGATCCAGGCAAGCCATCACCGCCTCCTTGTGGGGCACGGTGACGTTGGCCCCCGCAAAGCCCAGGGCTCGCAGCCCAGCCACTGCCTCCCCCAGTCGCTCAGGAGGCACAGGCAAGGGCACGTAACACCAGTTCAGATTCAGCGCGACAAAGGCGCTGTTGTGCATAACCGGCGAGAGGCTGTGCTCGACGGGGTAGCCTATCAACCCCACGAGTTTTGTCTGGCCGTTGATGTTCAAAGGCATGGCTTCCACTCCTTTGGCTATGGGTGTGTGGACACAAACGTTGTTTGTGCTAACAAAATTTCCTTAAAGCCTGGGAACGAATCGGCGATACACTCCATCTCCTCGACGGTCGTTTCCCCCTCGGCTACCAGGCCGGCGATGGTCAGGGCCATGGCCAGGCGGTGATCGCCGTGGCTGTGAACCTGGGTGCCAACCAGGGGTGTCGGGCCTTCGACCACAAAGCCATCGGGCAGTTCCTCGATACACGCCCCCAATTTGCGCAACTCAGCGGCGATATTCGCGATGCGATCCGTTTCCTTGACCCGCAGTTCCGCTGCATCGCGCACCACTGTCTCCCCCTCCGCCTGCGTGGCTACCACAGCCAGGATGGGGAACTCGTCAATCATCTTGGGCACCTGGTCACCCCTCACTTCTACACCTTTTAGCTCCCCGGTTCGCACTACGAGGTCGGCTACGGGTTCGCCGCTGACTTCCCGTTGGTTCTGCAGCACGATATCCGCCCCCATCTCCTTCAGCGCGTCCAAGAAGCCCGTGCGGGTGGGATTGACACCTACACCCTCGATAATCACCTCTGACTCGGACATCAGGCAGGCGGCGGCGATGAAGTAGGCTGCTGAGGAGAAGTCGCCTGGCACGATAATGTCCAGAGGGGACAACTTTGATCCTTGAATTTGGATATTGGGTGTTGGATATTGGATATTGGCGCCCATGGCGGCCAGCATCCGCTCGGTGTGGTCGCGGGCGGGAGCCGGCTCGTGGACCACCGTGGGGCCATCGGCGTACAGGCCCGCCAGCAGAATGGCCGACTTTACCTGCGCGCTGGCTACGGGCAGCCTGTACTCGATGCCGTGCAGGTGTCCGCCCAGGATGGCCAAAGGGGGCAGGCGACCCTTGTCGCGCCCCAACACAGTGGCCCCCATCAGCCTGAGGGGCTCCGCGATGCGACCCATGGGCCTTTGGCGGAGTTGCTTGTTTCCGGTCAGCACGCTGTAGAAGGGCTGCCCTGCCAGGATCCCCGCCAGCAGGCGCATGGTTGTGCCCGAACCAGCGCAGTTCAGCACGTCTGTGGGCTCCCTCAGGCCGTGCAAACCCTGCCCGTGCACTATCAGCTCTGTGTCGGATAGCGTCTCCACTTCGATCCCCAGCCCTCGCACACAGGCCAGGGTAGCCAAACAATCGGCTGCGGGCAGGAAATTGCGGACCCTGGTGCTGCCCTCAGCTATCGCGCCCAACAACAAGGCTCGGTGGGAAATGGATTTGTCGCCGGGGACTTCGATCCGCCCCTTCAACGCCTTGGCTTTTCTAACCGCCATCCTCATTCGAACTCTGTCCTTTGAGCCTTGAGCTTTTTTGGAGTTTAAGCTTCAAAGCCTGCTCATCGTCCGCTTCCAGCAGGTGAGCGATGGCGTCAAGCTGGCGAGCGAAGCGAGATAGCATCTCTCCCACCGTCTGGCGGTTGGTGAGGAGGATATCCAGCATCATGGTGACATCGCTGGCAGCCAGGCGCGTGGTATCGCGAAAGCCGCTGGCGGCCAGTTCCCAAACCAACTCATCTTCGGTTGCTATCTCCTGGGCGGTGGCCACCAGGCCAACTGAGAGCAGATAGGGAAGATGGCTAATGGCGGCGACCAGGCGATCGTGGCGCTCGGCGTCCATCACCAGGGGCCTGGCGCCTACGGCCTTGACCAGTTCCTGGGCCAGCGCCAGCGCCTGCGCACTGGTCCGCTGTAGGGCTTGTCCTGAGCTCTGCCGAAGGGGAGTGAGCACGAAGGTTGACCTTTCGTAGAGATCGGGCTCCGCCGCTTTGATTCCCGACACCTCCTTGCCACACATGGGATGGCCGCCAATGGCCTGGATATGGGGCGGCAATGCTTCCATAGCTTGTACAATCCTGGCCTTGGTGCTGCCCAAGTCCATCAGCAGACAGCCAGGGGGAGCGAGAGACCCCACCTGAGGTATGAGGTTCAGGATGGTCCGCACAGGCGTGGCCAGCACGATCAGATTGGCGTGCTCCACTCCCTGAGCCAGGTCACAGGTGCCCCAGTCTATGAAACCGCGCCGCAGGGCTTCCCTGATGGTTTCCTCCCGCCGGGCTATTCCCACTACCTCTCGACAGGCGTTTTGCTCTCTCAAGGCCCCGGCCAAAGACCCGCCCATCAGCCCCAGGCCAACGATCGCCACCCGCGCATTCTCTAAACCCATCAAACCCATTACCTCGTTGCCTAATAGCCAGTTACCAGGTTACCCGATCTCCCTCCCCACGGCTTCCGCCACCCGTCGCAGTTCCTGCATCAACTGAGCAAACTTTTCTGGCTTAAGCGATTGAGCTCCATCGGAGAGGGCGCGCTGGGGGTGGGGATGCACTTCGATGAGCAATCCATCGGCACCCGCTGCGACCGCCGCTTTGGCCACGGGTCCCACCAACTCCCAGTGTCCCGTGCCATGGCTGGGGTCAACGATGACAGGCAGGTGAGTCAGCCCTTTAAGAACAGGCACGGCATTGATGTCCAAGGTGTTGCGGGTGTATTTCTCGAAGGTGCGGATGCCACGCTCGCAGAGCATGACCTTGTAGTTATCGTGGGAGAGGATGTACTCAGCGGCCATAAGGAGTTCCTCCATGGTGGCCATCATCCCCCGTTTGAGGAGAACGGGCATCTTCGACTCGCCCACCGCGTGTAGGAGGCGGAAATTCTGCATATTTCGCGCCCCCACTTGCAGGATGTCGGCATAGCGAGCCACCAAGGGCACATCCTCGGGGGCCATAACCTCCGTGATAATAGCCAGCCCTGTCTCTTGCCTGGCTTCCGCCAGGATCTCTAACCCCTTCTTGCCCAGGCCTTGGAAGCTATAGGGAGAGGTGCGGGGCTTGAAAGCTCCGCCACGCAGGATGCGAACCCCTGCCTCTTTGATCGCCCAAGCGGCCTCCAGCAACTGCTCTCGGCTCTCCACCGCACAGGGGCCTGCCATGACCACCACCTCGCGTGAGCCAATGCGCCTTCCGTTGATGGGGATGACCGTGTCCTCGGGCTTGAAATCGCGACTGGCCAGCTTGAAAGGGTGGAGGATGGGCACCGTCCTCTCCACCCCTTCCATCAGTTCAAAGACGTGGGGGCTGACAGGCCGCTCATCGCCGATGACGCCAATGATGGTGCGCTCCTCGCCATGGGAGAGGTGGGCCCGGAGACCCAGTGCTTTCACCTGGTTTACTACCGCTTGTATCTGGTCTTCTGCAGCCCCCATTTTCATGATGATGATCATGGCGGATACCTCCTTCCTAGCCTGGCTGCTCAATCTGACATGGCCAAGGGCCATCGCCGAAGTGTGAGGGTTTGCCTCTCCTGCTACGCGACTCGCGTGTTGTACCTTTTCTTTTGATGACTACCATTTTGGCCTCCTTATCTTGATCGTTAATTATTTACAAAGTCCTGTCTGGGCGCAGGAACTGGGCTCCTTTCAAATACACGTGCTTAATCTCGGCTGGGCTCTTTTCGGTATTCCAGTGGATGAGGACTCGAATACACTTATCCAAACTACCAGGCACAGGTATCTCCTGGGCGTCAAGCAGAGCCACGTTGTGCCAGCCCATCTCCCGCGCTGCCTGAGCGGGAAAAGCTGCCGTTAGGTCGGGAGTGGTGGTGAAAATGGCGCTGGCTATATCTTCGCTTTTCAAATCATTGGCTTCTACGATGAGGCTCAAAAGCTCCTTGGTGGCGGTTAGAATAGCTTCGGCGGTGTTTTCTTCAACGGTAGTTGCTCCTCGAACGCCTCGGCAATACATTCTCCTCGTTCCTTTCGTAATAATCAAAAAAGCGTGGGCTTGTCTGCTCCACGCTTTTGAAATGCTGGTGTATGTTATTAAGATTTAGCGATGGGGTCTTTTACGAGCGTGAAGCAGCTTGCCTGATGCCTTGGCATAGGCATAATAATAGGCAAACCATGCTTCACGCCAAAATAGACTGACTTCGATATCCTCATCCAGCAGTTGGCTAGTCATCCCTGAACCTCTGTCAGATTTGCTAATATGATAGCATAAAGAACGCTAAAAGTCAAGTAAGCGGTTCGTTCCGCCCTCATGTTCCCACAACTAATTAGCCTCCATCAAAGGAGTCTATTCACAGGATGACAGGTTCTCGATACTCGCCGAATACCTCCCGAAACACGCCGCAAATTTCGCCCAAGGTGGCGTATTCGCGCACGGCGTCGAGGATGTAAGGCATCAAGTTGTCGCTGCCTCGTGCTGCCTTTTCCAGGACAACCAGTTTCTCCCTCACAGCCCTGTTGTCCCGCACCCTCCTCACCCTTTTCAGCCGCTCGATCTGCCGCCGCTCTCCCTCGCGGTCCATCTCCAGGAGGGGAATGGTGAGGGGCTCCTCGGTCACATAGTCGTTGACGCCGACGATGATGCGTTCCTTGGTATCAATCTCGCGCTGGTAGCGGTACGCGCTCTCGGCGATTTCCTGTTGGGGAAAGCCCCGCTCAATGGCAGCCAACATCCCTCCCATGGCTTCGATCTTCCGAAAGTACTCGTAAGCCTCCTCCTCCAGACGATTGGTCAGGGCTTCGACGAAATAGCTGCCGGCCAGGGGATCCACGGTGTTGACCACCCCCGACTCGTGGGCGATGATCTGTTGAGTACGGAGGGCGATGCGCACGGCGTGCTCCGAGGGCAGGGCCAGGGCTTCGTCCATGGAGTTGGTGTGCAGGCTCTGGGTCCCGCCCAGCACAGCGGCCAGGGCCTGGATGGCCGTACGCACGATGTTGTTCTCCGGCTGCTGGGCGGTGAGGGAGCAGCCTGCGGTCTGGGTGTGGAAGCGCATCCACCAGGAGCGGGGGTTCTTGGCCCCGAATCGCTCCTTCATCTCCCGTGCCCAGATGCGGCGCGCTGCCCTGAACTTGGCGATCTCCTCGAAGAAGTCGTTGTGGGCGTTGAAGAAGAATGATAGGCGAGGGGCGAACTCGTCCACGTCCAGGCCCCGCTCGATGCCCCACTTGACGTACTCGAAGCCGTCGGCCAGGGTGAAGGCCAGTTCCTGGGCGGCGGTAGCGCCGGCCTCGCGGATATGATAGCCACTGATGGAAATGGTGTTCCACCTGGGCAGATACTTACTACCGAACTCGAAGGTGTCCACCACCAGGCGCATGGACGGCTCCGGGGGGAAGATGAACTCCTTTTGGGCGATGTACTCCTTGAGAATGTCGTTCTGGATGGTGCCACCCAAAACCTTCATGGGTATGCCTCTTTTCTCAGCGGCAACGATGTACATGGCCCAGATGACAGCGGCGGGGGAGTTGATGGTCATGGAGGTGGTGATCTCGTCCACAGGGATGCCGTCGAAGAGGATCTCCATGTCGGCCAGGGAGGAGACGGCCACCCCGCACTTACCAAATTCGCCGAGAGCGTGGGGATCGTCGGTGTCGTAGCCGTACAGGGTGGGCATGTCGAAGGCCACCGAAAGGCCGGTCTCGCCGTGCTCCAGGAGATATTTGTAGCGGGCGTTGGTCTCCTCGGCGGTGCCGAAGCCGGCGAACATGCGCATCGTCCACAGCCGCCCGCGGTACATGGTGGGGTGCACGCCGCGGGTGAAGGGGTATTGGCCGGGGAAGCCCAGGTCGCGCTGGTAGTCGAGGTTAGCAATGTCCAAGGGTGTGTAGAGGCGCTCCACGGGAGCGCCAGAGGTGGTGATGAAAGTATCGCGCCGTTCAGGGAAGCGGCTCAGCGTTTTTTGGAGAGTGGTCTCCTCCCACTTATCCAACCCTTCCTTTATCTTGGCAGATCTTCCTTTATCAAACATAGCACCTCACTTTAGATCAATTCGTTTTCCAAGATGATTTCCTCGACTTCAGCCATGAATTGTAACAGCGGCCGGGGAGACATCCCTTCTGGGGTCGGTTCATGCTGCTCGGGATCATCGAAGGGATGTCGGTGCCATACACCTCGTTCCCGATTCCGACCATACAGACGTCCCGGTGGATCCACCAGCGCGAAGCTGAACCGGCCGCTGAGCTCGCTGCGGTACTCGGCTTCTAACAAGGCCCGCAATTTGCCATCCAGATCGGCAGGCCCAAGTGGCAGACCTTCCAAATGTCGAGCCGTTTCTTTAGACACGACGATGGTCGCGTTCAGCTTCATGATATCACCTCCTGATGGATGCGCCACCCGGCTGGGCTTTAGTACTCAATCCCCTTCCGGCCCTGTATCCCCTCCGCATACGGATGCTTGATGTCCAGCATCTCCGTCACCAGGTCGGCCCGCTTGACTACCTCGGGATGAGCATAGCGGCCAGTGAGCACCAACTCGACCTTATCCGGCTTGGCATCGAGCAGGCTCAGCACCTCGGCCAGACTGATGAGACCGAAATCCAAAGCCACATTTATCTCATCCAGGATCACAATATCGTACTGACCGCCAAGGAGGATCTGGCGGGCGTGAGCCAGGGCTTCGTGGGCCTGACGGATGTCCTCGGGGTCGGGATTGTCTTTGTCCACGAACTCGGGGCGGCCAAACTGACGCAGGGTGATGTTGGGCAACTTCTTCAGGCTGATCAACTCACCATAGTCGGGCCAGCCCTTCATGAACTGGATGATGTAGATCCTGAGCCCTTGCCCTGCCGCCCGCAGGGCTAACCCCAAGGCTGCAGTGGTCTTGCCCTTGCCCAGGCCAGTGTAAACTTGGGTGAGGCCACGTTCTAAAGGCATGAGACTCTCCTTTCAATCAGCTCAATAAGCACGCCGTGGGCGCTCTTAGGATGCAAAAAGGCGATCCGCCCGTGGGCTCCCTGCCGAGGCTTTTCATCAATAAGCCGGACTCCCTTAGCCCTCAACTCCTGCAGCGTCGCCTCGAGATCATCCACTTCCAGGCAGATGTGATGCATTCCCTCACCTCGCTTTTCCAGGAATTTGGCCACACCGCTATCATCGGTGATCGGCTCTACCAACTCGATTTCGCTCTCGCCCACAGGCAAGAAGGCCACCTTCACCGCGTCCTCCGGCATCTCTTTGATGTCAATCGGCTTAAGACCCAAGGCTTCCTGATACGCCTGCAGAGCCTCCTCGACGCTACGCACAACGATGGCAATATGGTCTATCTTCTTGATCATGGTTCTCCTCTCTACATAAGCCCGAATCACACCACCATCGGGGGTTCGTACTCGCCAAACACCTCCCGCAGCACCCCGCAGATTTCACCCAATGTAGCGTATGCCTCTACGCACTCCAGGATGATGGGCAACAGGTTTTCCTCGCCTCGAGCTGTCTCCTTCAGTCGAGTCAGCAGGTTCTGTGCCTTCTCACTGTCGCGCCGTTCCTTAAGGGCTCGGAGCCGTGCAATCTGTCGCTCTCGTACTGCAGGATCAACCCTTAGTCGTCGCAGAGGGGTTTCCTCCTCAACCACAAACTGGTTGACACCCACCACGATCTGCTCTCCTCGCTCCACGGCCCGCTGATAGCGGTAAGCGCTCTCCTGGATCTCCCGCTGGATGAAGCCTCGCTCGATGGCCGCCAATGCTCCACCCATTTCGTCAATCTTCTTAATGTACTCCAAGGCTCTCCTCTCGATCTCGTTGGTCAGCGCCTCAATGCAGTAACTTCCGGCTAAGGGATCAATGGTGTTTGCTATTCCGCTCTCATGGGCGATGATCTGTTGCGTTCTGAGGGCGATTTGCACCGATTTCTCCGTCGGCAATGACAGGGCCTCGTCACGGGAGTTGGTGTGCAAAGACTGAGTGCCGCCCAGCACAGCGGCCAGGGCTTGAAGGGTTACTCGCACCACGTTGTTGTCGGGCTGTTGAGCGGTCAGGGTGCAACCGGCCGTCTGAGTGTGGAAGCGCAGCATCCAGGAACGGGGTTCACGCGCTCCAAATCGTTCCCTCATGATCCTGGCCCACAGCCGGCGAGCCGCTCTGAACTTGGCCACCTCCTCCAAAAAGTCGTTGTGGGCGTTGAAGAAGAAGGAGAGACGGGGAGCAAATTCATCTACATCCAAACCGGCTTTGATGGCTGCCTCCACATAGGCAATGGCGTTGGCCAAGGTGAAAGCCACCTCTTGGACGGCGGTCGCTCCGGCCTCGCGGATATGATAGCCTGAGATGGAGATGGTGTTCCAGCGTGGGAGGTTATCTTTGCAGTAAGAAAAAGTATCAGTGATGAGGCGCATGGAGGGTCTGGGGGGAAAGATATACGTCCCTCGGGCCACATACTCCTTCAGGATGTCGTTCTGGATGGTGCCTCGCAGCACTCGGGGGTCTACCCCTTGCTTTTTGGCCACTGCGATGTACATGGCCAGCAGGATGGCTGCGGGCGCGTTGATGGTCATGGAGGTGCTGACTTTGTCGAGAGGGATTCCATCGAAGAGAACCTCCATGTCCTCTAGGGAGTCAATAGCCACGCCGACTTTTCCCACCTCTCCCTCGGCCAGGGGATGGTCCGAATCGTAACCGATCTGAGTAGGCAGGTCGAAGGCCACCGAGAGGCCCGTCTGCCCCTGAGAGAGGAGATATTTGTAGCGGCGATTGGACTCCTCGGCGGTGGCATAGCCTGCGTATTGGCGCATGGTCCACAGGCGGCCGCGGTACATGGTGGGATACACGCCGCGAGTAAAGGGATACTGGCCTGGGAAACCCAGGTCCTCGGTGTAGTCTATCTGCGCATCCTCTGGCGTGTAAACCCGCTTCATTTCGATGCCTGAGTATGTTTCAAAGCGGTCTTTACGCTCGGGACGACGCTGAAGAACGGGCTCCAATACCTCGCGCTCCCAGGTTTCCTGACTGAGAGATTCCTGGCTCATCTTCCTCCTTCCGCTCTTTTTTCCGTCTCTCCAGGGCACAGCAAATATTACTCTACATTGGGGAGCTTGTCAAGTTCTACCAGAGGGGCTGAAATATACCTTGGGGGAGCTCGGAGGAGATTGTTTTTGCCTTTAAGCTCAATTTGTGGTAAACTTGGGGCACTAAATTTGAGGGGAAGGAGGCCTGGAGGATGTCGAGGAATAAACTCTTGGCGATAGTGGCCGTAGTGGTTTTGGGTTCAATGTGGGCCTGGTCGGCCATGGTATATGCCTCTCTTGGGGAATTGGAGTTCGTTGGCTTTCCCAGCGAAATCTTTGTCACAGGCGAGGAGGTCCAACTCCAAGGGTGGTTGAAGTTCAACCAGAAGGAACACGAGTACGCCAGCAATATTCGCCTGTGGGTGGCTGGGCACGAAGGGCAAATCGAACCCAGGTTCATAGCGGGCCCGCTGTACGATGAGGACATGGTTGCCATCACCGTCTATCTCGAGGGAGTTGCCGGGGTGGCAACCTTGCACGCCGACGACCCGCGATGTCCACGTGGAAGCTGGACCATCACACTGATAGCGGCGACTCCGACCGTCACTCCGACGAGCACCCCCACCGGCACTCCCACTGCGACGGGCACACCCACCTCCACTCCCACACCCACGCATACCCCTACGCCCACTTCGACGCCTACTTCCACACCCACCTCTACAGCTACACCTACAGACACGCCTACTTCAACACCCACGCCCACACCTACGCCCATCCCCAAACTTGGTGTGCCTTTCCAGCTGCCCATCCTTCGAACCGAGGAAGGCTGGGAGACGTTGGTCCAGGTGCAGAACGTGGGCTTCCTGCCTACCGGAGCCATCATGTTCCTGTGGGGAGGCTATTCCGAGTCGTGTCCTCCCAACGACCCCGGTCCCATCGCCCGCCTTTGCTCCGACCCCATCCCTCCTGGCAGTGCCTGGACGGTGGCAGGCGATGACCTAACTGGAGTAGCAGGAGCTATTGTCTATCCGGTCTCGCCGGATCAACTGAGCACGAAGTGCGAGGAGGCTCAAAACGCGATAGGCGATTCCTCAGCCTGGCTCGCTTGGGTGCAGGGGTGGGAAGCCGAGGCGCGAGGAGGGGTTTTGGCAGTGATGGTGCATCGGATTGGGCCGAACAGTGATGGTAGAATCGTTTCCAGCACCTACACCGGGGTCTCAGAGGACCCGGAGGCCACCTTTCCGTTCGTCTACTTTATTCCCGTGAACAAAAGGGCCCATAATGGCTTTTATACGGAACTCAGTGTCCAGAACTCCGGCCAGATGTGTACATCGGTGTGGGTCTATTATCAGGGGCAGGGAGCCTGCGAGTCTGAGCACGCTCAGCACATCGAACAAATGGCCCCGGGCGAGGCATATCTGACGGTGGTGCCTGAGTACCTGGGCGATGACTGGCTGGGGTCGGCCTCCGTCAGCTCCAGCGTGCCCCTGGGTATCGTGGTGGACGAATGGGGCCAGGGTATGCTGTTCTCCTACCAGGTGCCGTTGTTAGAAGAGATTAGCGGCTCGCTGGTCAACTATGCGCCTTTGGTTTATGCTGGCCAGGGGTGGGGAGCTGTGATCCATGTACAGAATCTGGGGCGGACGGGGCAATCTACCTTCGTTAGGATAACCTTCCTTGATGAAAACGGCGAGCCCATTCTCGATCCCCTGAGCGACTGGATCTGCGCAGGCGGTTCCCAGGCCTTCTCTGTGCCGCTCTTCGATGAAGTCCCCGGTCGGGTGATAGGAGCAGCGGTGATCGAATCGCAGGGCAGCATGGCGCCACCTGGCGACGATGTCCCTGGTTCGCCAGTCAGTGCCGTAGTAAGGCTGGTTCATCCTCTCATGCAATATGGGATGAGTTACAATGCCCTACCGCAACATCAAGTTGAGGGGGCGGAGGCCATTGCCTTGCCTCTCTTGGTGAAGAACGACGTCGGACAGGGATCCGAGGTCGCTATCCGCAACAATTCATCGCAGAACACCCTGTATGTCGAGCTGGACATCTACGATGCAAGTGGTCTGCTAACCACCATGCCCGTGACCATCGAACCCAACCATGTGAGCTACGTAAGGCTGGTTGACATGGACGGTGTGCCCGCCGGCTTCGTTGGTTCGGGCATAATCCGGGTGACCGGTGTAGAGGGGGATGGCTCCGCCATGCCGGCTGCAGTGGTGGTGGCCAGGGATGGTGGCACCGGCGATCTGATAGAAGGTTACGAGGGCGTACCTTTGCGTGAGGGCTACCCTTATGGCCCATTGGAGACCCCAACACCCACACCAACCCCGCCGCCACCAACCCCCACGCCAGTGCCGCCTACGGCCACCCCAACCCCGCCACCCACGCCCACCTCCACACCGCCTTCGACGGCAGAGTGGGTGGTTTACCTGCCCCTTGTCACGAAGAAATGAAAGCATCATGTTCGCTCTCTGGTGCCTCTGAGAACGAGGGGTGTGAGGGGATGAGGGAACAATGCTAGCTAAGGTCACCAGTTGCGCTGTGGTGGGTCTGGACGGAGCCATCGTGGAGGTGGAAGTAGACACTTCCCGTGGGCTTCCCAGTCTAACCATCGTCGGGCTGCCTGACACGGCGGTTCAGGAATCGCGAGAGCGGGTGAGAGCAGCCATAAAGAATTCCGGGTTGATGTATCCCAACAAGCGCGTCACCGTCAACCTGGCTCCGGCCGACCTGCGCAAAGAGGGCCCAGCCTACGACCTGCCCATCGCCGTGGGCATCCTCCTGGCTACTGAGCAGATTTGGCCAAACCGGGTCGAAAACGCCCTCTTTGTCGGCGAACTCTCGCTAGATGGAAGTGTCCGCCACACCACCGGCATCCTTCCCATGGCTGCGCTGGCCAAGGAGCGCGGTATCCACACCGTCTTCGTGCCCGCCATAGACGCGCCGGAAGCAGCCCTTATCCAGGGGATAGAGGTCATTCCGGTTACGGATCTCTCGTCCCTTGTCGCCCATCTCCAGGGTTTACGTTCCATTGAACCGTATCACCATGACCTGGGCCTCAATGCAGCTGAAGCGCCAACGTATGCGGCGGATTTTTCCCATATCAGAGGCCAGGAACATGTGAAGCGAGCCCTGGAGGTGGCCGCGGCTGGAAATCACAATGTGCTGATGACTGGCCCGCCCGGCGCTGGCAAAACCCTGCTGGCGCGTTCCGTGCCTTCGATCCTGCCACGGATGACGACAGAGGAGAGTTTGGAGGTAACCAAGATCTACTCCGTGGCCGGATTACTGCCTCCGGAGACGCCGTTGATCCAACATCGGCCCTTCCGTGCTCCTCATCATACTATCAGCCACGCCGGCCTGGTGGGTGGAGGGCGTTGGCCCCGTCCAGGAGAAGTGAGTCTCGCTCACAGAGGAGTACTCTTCTTGGACGAACTGCCCGAGTTTGGCACGCGAACCCTCGAGGTTTTGCGGCAGCCTATGGAGGACAAACTGGTCGTGATCAGCAGAGCGCAGGGGACCCTTACCTTCCCCGCCAACTTCATGCTCATCGCCGCCATGAATCCCTGCCCCTGCGGCTACTTCGGCGACCCCGTGAGGGAGTGCACCTGTACCCCCTCCATGGTCAGCCGCTATCAGAAGCGCATCAGCGGCCCCCTCTTGGATCGCATTGACATCCACATCGAGGTTCCCAGGGTGGAGTATGAGAAGCTGGTTGGGGAGCGGTTAGGGGAGAAGTCCGAGGACATCAGGGCCAGGGTGGAGAGGGCGCGGGAGGTGCAGCGGCGGCGGTTTGAGGGTACAGGGCTGTATTGTAATGCCGACATGGGGCCTGCTGAGATCAGGGAGTACTGTAGGGTAGACGAGGCGGGGCGGAGCCTGCTGAAGGCGGCCATGCAGCAGCTTTCTATGAGTGCCAGGGCCTTTCACCGTGTGTTGAAGCTGGCCCGGACCATTGCTGATCTGGCCGGTTCGGAGCGGATAGAGACGGCGCATCTGGCGGAGGCGATTCAGTATCGGCCACGGAGGCGCGATTAGCGGTCATCTTGCATCGTGCTTATCGAAGAAGGCCCCGGCTTAATGTACGCCGGGGCCTTTGGTTTAGGGGGGCATAGCGTTGGGTGAATGCGGCGAAGGCCGTAATTATCTATCCCGACTATCTGGTAACGATGTCCTGGTGCAAATAGGATCTCAACTTGCGCGTTTTTGCAGGTTGGATTATACTACCAAAAGGTCACTCCTCGCCATGTAAGGAGGCATCTGGTATCGGCCTATGCGACAGGGTTGAATTGCGGCCGAGCAATGGGTAAGACCACGTAACGATGCATTTCCAGTACATTCCCTACATTTGGATCTTACTGGCCTCGGCAGCGGTCTCAGCGGCATTGGGAGTGTACGGATGGCGACATCGGACTGTGCCGGGTGCCACTTTTTTCGTCCTCCTCATGCTGCTGGCTACAATGTGGGCACTGGCCAATGCCCTCGAAATGGCGGGCACGGATTTGCCCGCCAAGCTCCTCTGGGCCAACGTCCAGTATATGCTCGGCACTATCGGGCCGGTGGCATGGTTGAGCCTGGTTTTGGAATACACCGGCCGAGAGAAATGGCTGACACGTCGTACCCTGGCTCTGTTGACGATTGAGCCGGCGATCACGCTGATTCTGATCTGGACCGACCAGTTTCACGGCCTGGTTCGGCGTAACGTGTACCTGGATACCGCCGGCCCGTTCCCGGTTGTGGGCAAGACCTATGGCCCCTGGTTCTGGATCCACGTCGGATATAGTTATCTGCTGGCGTTGATCGCCGTCCTCCTGCTGATTAAGGCAGTGCGCATCATCCCCTCCTTTTACCGTGGTCAGCCTATCGTGATGCTGATCGGGCTGTTTGTACCCATGGTGGCGAACGGCCTGTACGTCTTGGGCTACAGCCCCATCCCCCGCCATGACGTAGCGCCCGCCCTCCTCAGTCTGTCCGGTCTGGTCGCAGCCTGGGGGATCTTCCGCTACCGCTTGCTGGATCTCGTACCTGTGGCGCGGCACACCGTCGTCGAAAACATGCATGACGGTGTCATCGTGTTGGACGCGCAGCAGCGCATTGCAGACCTCAATCCGGCCGCCCAAAGGATTCTGGAGAAACCAGCCTCCCAGCTCATCGGCACGCCCGTTGCTCAAGCGTTCGATAGCTGGCCTAGTCTGCTTCGGCTGTGTCGTGATGGGGGCGAGAGTCACAAGGAGATCAGCGTAGGGGCAGGGGAAGCCCAACGCTACTACGATGTGCACACCTCGGCTTGGGCCGACAGACACGATCATCCCATAGGTTGCCTGATCGTCCTGCACGACATCACCGAGCGCAAACAGAACCAAAGCCAACTGTTGGTACAGCAGCAGAGGGTGGCCGTGATGCAAGACCGTGAGCAATTGGCACGGGAGTTGCACGATGGCCTGGCCCATGACCTGGCCGCCTTGTGCTTGCGCATGAGCCGCTGGCACAGGCTGCTGGAACAGGACCCGGCCTAGATGCACGCTGAACTGGACGCGGCTCGGGAACTCTTGAGCACCAACATCCGTGATGTGCGACGGGCGATCTTCGCCTTGCGACCGGTGGCGCTGGAGGAGCTGGGCTTTCTGACGGCGCTGCGCCAGTTCGCTGAGGAGTTCGGTGAGCAGAATCAGGTGTTGGTTGACCTCAGTATCGTCGGCTCGCGGGATCGGCTATCCCCGGCTATGGAAGTAAACCTCTTCCGCATCGTGCAGGAGGCATTGCACAACGTGAGCAAACACGCCCAGGCCAGCATGGTGTGGATTGAGTTGAACCTGGAGACAACCGACATGGTGGCCCTGCGGATTCGGGATAACGGGGTTGGTTTCGACCCAGCGTCCCTGGAAACGGCCATGCGTCACGGTCATGTAGGGCTGACGCAAATGCGCGAACGTGTCGAGCGGCTGGGCGGGACCTTCACTCTGCGCAGTCAACCGGGCAGCGGGACCGAAATTCAGGTCACCCTACCTGTGAGAGGACTGTAGGAGGAGGTGCACATGGCAACCATCCGCGTGTTGATCGCCGATGACCACCACCTCTTTCGCCTGGGCCTGCGGCAGGCGTGCGAGAGTGCGAACGACTTGGAGGTGGTGGGGGAAGCGGAGAATGGACAGGAAGCTGTGGAGTTGACGCAGCGTTGCCGGCCTGATGTGGTGCTGATGGACATCAACATGCCCATCATGGACGGGGTGGAGGCGACGCGCCGCATCGTGGAGCAGGCTCCCGGGGTGCGGGTGATCATGCTCACCATCTACCGCCAGGATCGTTACGTCTTCGAAGCCATCAAGGCCGGTGCGCGCGGCTACCTGCTCAAGGACGTGGATGAACACGAGTTGCTGGAAGCCATTCGGGCCGTGTATCGAGGTGAGGCGCTCATCAACCCGGCCCTGGCGACGCGGGTGTTGGACGAGTTCCGGCGGCT
>CAZRSI010000039.1:0-16004 GCA_964602575.1 uncultured Anaerolineae bacterium | reverse complement strand
GCTTCATACTGCTCTCTGGGCAAAAGCCGTGCTTGCTTGTGAAACCAGGTTTGCATGGCCAATGAGAGAACCCAATGGGGTTGATGGAGGCTGGCGGGCCTGGGAAGGGCATGAAAAACGAGGCGAAGGCGGCAGCAGGGGTGCTTAAATAGGTAGCTGAGGTACGGCAAGGGGCGACATTGCGGCTGTGGGGGGCACGGCAGGCTAAGAGTTTGATGGGGAGGCAGGGGGCAATGCATCACACAGGATAGGGTCTGCGAGGCGTAGTGGGGGTCAGGAGGCTGTCGAAGGGTATGTCAAGTCAGGCGCCTGTGGCGGCGGTAGCTTCTTGCGACGCTGGCGGTCGAAGTCGAAGCCGTTGGCTTTGAGGGCATAGTCGAAGGAGCAGATGGGGCGGCCCTTGTTGTCGTAGCCACGCGGGGGGCAGAGGGTCTTGTCCTGGTCGGTTGGATGAGCGCGCAGGTCGACGGCTCGTCGGGCGTGGAGTTTGGCGTAGATGGTATGGAGGAAGACATCTTGGGGTAGGAGATAGGGAGTTAGAGCAGGAGAGTGGTGGCGGGGCTCTCCTCTTGTTCGTTGGGGGCAGGAAGCCGTCGAGTAAGACCAGGCTGAAGCGGCGGACAGGGTCAGACCATCGGGGCAGATGAGGTCTTTTTTTCAGAGCCTCAGGGCTGAGGAGGCCAATCTCGACGAACAGGGCCATGGACTGGGCCAGCAATTGTAGGTTTGCTAAATTCTGCAAACCAGAATCTTGGGGCTGATTCTGCCACCTCGTTTTGCTTCGAAATCCCATGGCGCTGATTGGTTGCCTAAAGGGATAAAGAGTGATAAAATAGAGTGCGTTTTATCGGAGGGAACATCTTATGAGGAAGATTGTGACGATTTCGCTTTTGATCGCTTTGTTCATCGCCCTGAATGGAAAGCCACGGCCGATAGCGCAGACTGAGAATAAGTCTTTCAGACCAGGTGGGGTTTTGGTGAAGTTCAAATCGGGGATCTCGAGGGCTGAAATGGAGGCAGCGCTTGCCCGACATAGGCTGTCTGTCGAGCGCGAGATTTCGCCCCTGAGCATTAAGAGCCTGGCTGTGCCTCCTGGTCAGGAACTCGCCCTTGCCAAGAGGATGAAGCATAATCCCTATGTTGAATATGCAGAACCCGACTACTTCATTACCGCTGCTCTCGTTCCCAACGATTCCCATTGGAGCAATCAATGGGCTCCGGCTAAGATCAGAGCCCCAGCCGCCTGGGAGATCACTACTGGGGGAGAAGAAATCACCATCGCAGTGCTGGATACGGGAGTGGAGTTGAACCACCCTGACCTAGTGGCTAAGATATGGACCAATCCCGGAGAGATACCAGCTAATGGCCTGGACGATGAGGGTAACGGCAAGGTGGACGACGTGCACGGCTGGCATTTCTACCATGTTTGTTCTAACTCAGAGTGCCTCCCTCTTGAGGACAATGAACTCCAAGACGACAACGGACATGGCACCCATGTGGCCGGCATTGCTGCAGCGGAAACGAACAATGAGGCCGGTATAGCTGGCATCTCCTGGGGGGCTCGACTTATGCCTGTCAAAGTGTTGGACGAATACGGCGATGGATGGTATTCCGATGTCATCGCCGGCATAGTGTATGCGACAGATAATGGGGCCGACATTATCAACCTGAGCCTGGGGGGCGAGGAAAGTTCGGAGGCCCTGCAGGATGCAGTGGACTATAGCTATACCCATGGGGTGCTGCTGGTAGCGGCGACAGGTAACACCGGTGGAGCGGTGCTGTATCCGGCGGCCTGCAATCGTGTGTTGGCCGTAGGCGCTACTAATACAAATGATCAACGACCGGGGTTCTCCAATTATGGGCCTGAGATAGATGTGGCTGCTCCCGGCGTCTCTATCTTAAGTACCTGGCCCAGGCCGAATGGTTACTGGTACAAGTCGGGCACATCAATGGCTGCTCCCCACGTGGCCGGCCTGGCAGCTTTGATCAAGTCGGTACGGCCGGAGCTGACCAATGAGAGGGTGGCCCAGGCTATCACTCAAACCACCCTTGACCTAGGCCCACCGGGTTGGGATGAATTCTACGGCTGGGGCCGTATAGATGCATATCGAGCTGTCTTCAGCGTAACCCGCTTCGAGGTATATGTGCCTCTCGTCCTCCAGGTAGAGCATTAACCCACGATTCTGCTCTTGGCAGGGGGAAGATGGGGGTTGAAGAACACAGTCCTACGGTGTATTGGGCTCTTTGACAAAACCCCTCTGGTATAGTAAATTACTATCCATGATGCCTATTCGAAAACTGCTCAAGCGGGGCATTGAGCCCTGAGAAGTAAGGAATCTCCCATGTTCGAACTAATCTTTCTTGGTACCTCCGCTTCAGCTCCCTCGATACGACGAAATCTCTCGGCGGCTATGGTCTTACACAAGGAGTATCGCTTCCTGATAGACTGTGGCGAGGGGACACAGCGACAACTACTTAAAAGTGGCTTGGGCTTCAAGCGGCTGGAAAAAATCCTCCTCACCCATGGCCACCTGGACCACATCCTGGGACTGGGAGGGTTACTGTCCACCTTCAGCCGTTGGGAGACAATTCCCAAATTGGAGATTTATGGGGGAAGCTGGGCCTTGGAACGAGTGAGCAATCTGATCTCTAAGGTGATATTTTGCGGAGTCAAACCACCCCTGCAAATCGAGCTCATACCTGTAGAGCCAGGGGTTTTGATGGAAGACGACACCTTTGAGCTCTCCGCTTTCCCGGTCATCCATCGCGGACCAGGGTGCTTTGGTTACATGTTTCGGGAAAAGGAGAAACGCCCCTTCCTGGTGGACAAAGCTGAGGCCTTGGGGGTGCCGGCTGGTCCAGAACGAAGCCGCTTAGTGCGAGGGGAAACGGTGACTCTGGCAGATGGCACAGTGGTGCACCCCGACCAGGTATTAGGCCCCCCCGTTCCTGGAGCCAAACTCGTCTTCGTAGGCGATGCAGCTCGCACCAACAACTTGGTCGAGGTAGCCTGGAATGCTGACGCCCTCGTTATCGAGGCGACCTACCTATCAGAAGAGGAGGAACTGGCCAGGGAATACGGGCATCTTACAGCGGCCGATGCAGCAACGTTAGCCCAACAGGCACAAGTTAAACAACTATACCTGACCCATATCTCTCGGCGCTACTCCGAGGAGGCTGTCCTGGCCGAGGCCAGGGCGATTTTTCCCCAGACCATAGTGGCTAGGGATTTCGACCGCTTTCGAATCGTAAAGGAAAGATAGGGAAAATCCCTCGCGGTTGCCCAAAAGAGGTAGGGGTGAACTCAGAAAGGCAGGGGCAAACCCAAAAGAGGCAGGAACAAGCCCTGCCCCTACGTTTTGTCCCGCTTCCTGTTCTCCCTCTACTTGAAAATCCTCTCACTTATGATCCTACAAGTTCCCCTGAGTTCCTCCGAGTTCCCTCGACCTCCGCCCAGCCTTAAGTAGAAAAGATAGGGCGCCCACAGCTACCCCCGGCAACGCACCCCAGCAGATCCCACCCGCTGGTCTCTCCACTTCTGGCTCCTCTGCTTCCTCAGCTTCCTCGCTCTCTCCCCTCGGCGGCGCGCCGATGCTCTCGCGCCACTGGGCATCCAGCTCATCCTGGTCGAAGCCATAAACTTTCAGTAGCGCATCGTCGGTAAGGGATCCCTCCTTGAAGACTTTTAACAGTTCGCTCATTCTCTCCTTGCCATAAGTGCTGAGCAGAAAGTCAACAACACTATACGCCTCTCCATAAAACAGATCGATCTCCTCGGGATTACCAGGGGCGGATGTCAAGGACCGGACGGAGTGAAGTCTGTTCTCGCGAATAGCCTTCTGGAGGGCCTTAGCGTTGCCTGCTCGCAATTCCCCCTCGTTATACATGGCTAAGCCTTCATTGAGCCAGGCAGGTATCTCGGCGTAGGGATTCTCGGTAGCCAAGCCAACGACGACGTGGGTGAGTTCATGCGCGATGGTACGATCCACGTCAGCGTGGGTACCATGTAGCAGCACGATATCTGGAGCCACCACGACGCCCAGGGTGATTATTCGCTCCTCAAATATCGTGCCTCGCGCGATGAGGGCCTCCTGCATGTCGGCCTTGCTCTGGTAAACGATAATCTTAACCGGCCTCTCTAACTCCACGCCCACGTTCTCTTCCAGGCGAGTCAGAGAGTTCACTGCGCTGTCCAGAAGTTTCTGCCCAAAAGCCTGGTCAGCATCGTACCAATACAGGACGATTTTCCCCTCAGTCAGATGCTGCCAACTGAAGCGATCATCCATGTAGGTAAAAGTGACGGGCTTCGTCTCCAAAACATTGCCGTCGGCATCCTCCACCCGCCAGGTGTATTCGATGTCGGAGCCCGGGGGAATCTCCCCTCGCTGCAATTGCCAGACGTATTCGGCTTCCACCTGTTTGGCGGGCTCAAACTCAGGGTATGCTCGGTTGGTAACCGGTTCCCCCCCCACCCGATAGGTCAAGGTAATAGCATTGATCTCACTAGCGCCCTTAGCCACCATACGGAACACGATCTGCTCAGAGAAGCTGTATTCGTAAGTATTGGCGATGACCGTGATCTCCCCCTGAGCCAAGATGAGAGGAGATGCCATTGTCAATAGAAACAGTGTTAACACCAACAGGATAAATCTTCTTTTCATTTCCACTCCTCCGTAGTACATGGTACTCAACGGAATACGCACCACGTACGTTTCATGAGGTTGCCTTTTGTGCCGACAACTCCGGTTCCACCTAATTATATCACTCTCTCCCAGGCTTGCCAATTCAGGTGAAAGCAGTTATAATCACAAGGTACCTTTTGATTCCAAGAAGGAGAAAGGCATGATGACGGTTTCGAAATCCGATATCCAGGAGCTAGCCACCAGGGCCCACGAGATGGGAGCCAACGTGCTGCGGGGCCCTCTCCAACGTTCCGATGAAAATAGGGAATGGGTTATAGGAGATGCTCACCTACATGAGTGGCTGGCAAGATATGAGGGACAGAATCTGCTACTGATTGTCGCTGTAATTAGGGAGGAGCAAGAATCGCTGGCAAAGACCTGCAAAACGTGCGGACGGGAATATCATGGTAGCGAATGCCCCTACTGCCGAGAGGCGAGGGAAAGGCTGAGAGGGAGGAGATCCTAAAGCGGAGATCGAGGATGGCAGAGTGGTTGCGATTGTTCGTTAGCGCTGGGCCCGACTTAGAGGCCGAGCGGGAGATCATCGGCCAGGCAGTAGCCCGGCTGCCAGTGTCCCTGGGATGGAGCATCAAACGAACGCCCAAACGAGGCGACCCTCTGACACCAGCCCTGGAGGCCGTTCGCGACTGCGATGTCTTCGTGCTGCTCTTGGGAACGGACATCAGGGCACCCGTGGGCTTAGAGTTGATTACTGCCCAGCGGGCAGGGAAGACTGTGTTGGCTTTCCTTAAGGAAGAGACACCCCGCACTCCAGCTGCCATGGCCTTTGTTAGAGATGCACGGGTAAACTGGATCCTTTTTCGCAGTGGGCAAGACCTGGAGATTTTGATTCAAAAGGCTCTTGCCCGGCGCATCTTGGAGCGAGCGGAAAGCTACGCCATCAGCCCAGTGGAGTGGGAGACGCTCTCCGCTCTGGTGGAAGAGACGAGCTATGAGGAGGCCAAGCCAGAGCACACTGAAGCCAGTGGAGCGGCTGGAGGCGGAGTGATCATCGCTCCGGGCCGCGACTTGCCCCCAGAAGGGGTGATGGTGGACGAAGAGCAGGCGTAACGTAAGCTCGGGGAGTGCGAGGGGTGCCCCCTCGTCTCTCTTCTCTATCACATGCTGGAGCTTGTGCTTAGCCGCTGCGCAAACCCCACGAACCCAAACAATTGACAAAATTGCTCAATTATACTCTTAAGCGTTCAGGTAGATGGTGGGGATAGCCTGAACGCTTGCCTTTTATCCACTTCAAGCTGTTCGATAAGGAGGTCGGTGATGCAGATTTCAACCAAAGGGAGGTATGCCTTACGAGCCATGATTGACCTGACCCTGCACATGGACCAGGGGCCAGTTCTCAGGGTGGAAAGGGTTGATACAGTTGAGGTGACCATCCTAGACGAACCATGGAACTGGGAGCGCTTCGCCAACCGGACAGGGAGTGAGGCAACGAGGAAGGGCTTCTTAAGACACTAAGCGGCACAACGCCGCAGCGTCTGGCAACGGACGCAGTCCTCTACGCCAAGAACTGCGCGAGCTGTCATGGTGAGGTAGGCGGGGCGATGGCTCTGGCAGACGTTATCTGGAGGAACCGCCAACGGATTTCACCGACGCCAGGGCCACGGCTGGAGGCACCAGCGAAATCTACTACGCCAAGATTCGGCGTGGGGGAATGGGCACGGGGATGCCCTACTGGGGCACCATCTTCACCAAGGACGAGACCTGGAGCATCGTGGATTATCTGTGGACTTTCTTGTTCAAGGATACAGGAGGGGAAGAGTAACTGTGATGGGCGAAGGTGTCCTCACCAAGCTCTATCCACCTCGGTCAGTGGGCGACCGCAAGAGTCGCCCCTACTACGATGTCGGCGTTTCAGTTGGGGTTGGGGTTAGAGTTTCGGGCGTATTAGTAGGCGTGGGGGTGAAAAGCCCCGTCTCCCCAACAGGAATGTTTAGCACCTGGCCAACAACGATCAAGCTGGGGTCCTCGATATCGTTGGCCTCCACGATGGCTTCAACCGTGGTGCCATACTGCTTGGCCAGGGCACTCAAGGTGTCGCCCGCCACAACAATGTGCGTGCGATAGGTGACACTTTCACCCGGCCGAGACGTTGGCGTGGGAGGAATGGGCCTTTGAGTGACAGATGAGCCAGACGCGATAGTGGGTGTAGGATAGGGTGTATAGGTAGGCATCAGGGCCACAGGAGTGTAGGTTGGATATGGAGTGGCAGTGGGCATGGCTTCTATGGTCGCTTTCACAGCTTCAGCCACCAATCGCTGTATCTCGTTGGGATCAGGCGTGCATGCAAAAAAGCGACAACTGGATGCAGCAACAGCCAATACGAGACATACAGATATGAGCAGGGCTACTTTTTTCATAATCTCACCCCTTAAGTCTGTCATCAGGCATTCATAGTATAGCAGATTTCGGTCCACTTGGCAAAAACAAAAGAGCCACCTAGTTGGTTGCATAGGTGGCTTACGTGAGAAAGCGGCCTACAGCCTCAGAGACAGAATCGGCTTCCACACCTGCGACCTGGCTGGGAACGTTGGATCACTCAGTCTTTCGCTTGCCCTTTGACCTTGAGCGGCCAGCAAGTTCACGGCTTTTCTCCAGATATTCATCCAGCATCTGAAGGCTATACCTGCGATGGCCGCCAGGAGTGCGAAAGGGGGTCAATAACCCTTCCATTTCCATCTTCCTGAGAGTGTAAAGGCTTACTCTCAAATACTCCGCCGCTTCCCTGGCTGTGAGTATGGTCATCTCCTTATCTAATAAATTCTCCGATTTGGTGTTCTCCGTCACATCCTCCTCCTTATTTACTGCACACAGGACATGACAGGCTAACAGCAAGCTTTATTCTGCTTGCTTACTGCATACTCCATGCCCTTTCTCTAGATTCTTGTTTATTCATGCCTTTTCTTTATAATTATAACACATTATTGAAGAGGACGCAACTAGTGCTGAACAGGATCCCTGATCTCCCCGTTCCCGAATGCAGGTTCGGTGATTACTCCGTCTGGGTTTCCTCCTCCTGGGCCAAACGCTGTAGGTACTCTCGGTCGCTCGCCGACAAGCGGGCCTTGGCTAAGAGGTCGGGGCGACGCTCAAAGGTGCGGCGCAGGGCTTGCTGACGGCGCCAACGCACGATCTCGGCGTGGTTGCCAGAAAGGAGCACCTCGGGCACGGACCACCCCCGAAAGACGGCTGGCCGCGTATAATGTGGGTACTCCAGCAGGCCCTCGGTGTGGGAGTCCTCAAAGGTGGCGCCGGGATCGCCCAACACGCCAGGCACAAGCCGCGTTACAGCATCTACAATGACCATGGCCGGAACCTCGCCGCCGGTCAGTACATAGTCACCAATGGATATCTCATCAGTGGCTAGAAACTGGCGTACCCGCTCATCCACTCCCTCGTAGTGTCCACAGATCAACACCAGGCGGCGGTTCTTAGAGAGTTCTCTGGCTACGGACTGGGTAAAGAGACGACCTTGGGGGCTAAGCAGAATCACTGGCACCTGTGGCCTTTGTCCTTCTTCCAAACCGAGAACTGCCTCTACAGCGCGAAAGATGGGCTCTGGCTTCATGATCATGCCCCCTCCGCCGCCATAGGGTGTGTCATCGGTCATGCGGTGTTTGTCGGTAGCATAATCGCGGATGTTGTGAATAGCTATGGAGATCAGGCCAGCCTCCCTCGCCCGCTTAATGATGCTTTCGTTGAAAACTCTCTCGAACATACCGGGAAAAAGGGTCAGGATGTCAAAATGCATAACGCAATCTCTGATTCACTCTCGTGTGATGATCAAGCCAAACATGTAGTTCACTCGGCTAACTTCAATACCTCCAACGCTTGATCTATCCTTTTCAGTGCTCGCTCCTGCCCTAGGATGCTGAGAGTTCCGAAGAGGGGCGGGGCTACTTTTTTGCCCGTAACTGCCCCCCGGAGGATGCCGAAAAGTTGCCCGGCTTTCAGGCCCAACTCTTTGACCAGGGCGCGAAGGGCTTTCTCCAGGGTTTCTTCCTCAAAATCGGGCAGGGCCGCCAAGGTCTCCCGAGCTTTTCGCAGGGCGGCCAGCGACTCCTCGGCCGTCATTTTCTTCCCCACTAGCAGGGCTGGATCATAATTTAGCTGATCCACGAAGACGAAATCAACCCACTCCACAACCTCGCTCAGTTTCTTAAGGCGTTCTTGGATCAGAGGCACCAGGCGTCGCACCGTCGGCAGGTCTGCCGTCAACCCTGCCCGCTCTAGGAAGGGCATCAGCTGCCGAGCCAATTCGTCGGGTGGAAGCATCCGAATGTAAACGCCGTTCATCCACTCCAGCTTGTCGTAGGAGAAAGCGGCTGGCGATTTGCTGACGCCCTCCAAACTGAACTTCTCTATCAGCTCCTGGCGGGTGAAGAACTCCGTTTTGTCGTCATAGGCCCAGCCCACGCGGGCCAGGAAATTAACCATGGCTTCGGGCAGATAACCCTCCTCTCGGAACTCGTGGACGGCCACACCTCCGTGCCGCTTGCTGAGCTTGCCCTTGCCCGTGGGGGCCAGGATGACGGGCAGATGGGCATAAATGGGGATATCCCATCCAAAGGCCTGGTAGAGCAAAACGTGCTTGGGCACACTGGGGAGCCACTCGTCGGCCCGCATGACGTGGCTGATCCCCATCAGGTGATCGTCCACCACGTTGGCCAGGTGATAGGTGGGGTAGCCGTCAGACTTGAGGAGCACCAGGTCGTCCAGCTTAGCATTGTCAACCGTGATGTCGCCGTGGAGCACGTCGTGGAAAGAGGTTTGGCCCTCCAGGGGCACCTTGAGGCGCACCACGGGCACGATGCCCTGGGCCTCGTACTCAGCGCGCTCTTTGGCGGTCAGATAGCGGCAGTGGCGGTCGTAGCCAACATCGGGCTCGCCTCGCCGCCGCTGCTCTTCTCTCACCCGAGCCAGGCGCTCCGGGCTGCAATAGCAGTAGTAGGCATGGCCGCTATCCACCAGTTGTTTGGCGTATTTTTGATAGATATCCAACCGTTGGGATTGGAAATAGGGGCCGTAATCGCCGCCCACCTCGGGACCCTCGTCCCACTCCAAACCCAGCCAGCGCAGGCTCTCCATGATGTCCTCCAGGGCCTCAGGAACAAAGCGGGTGCGGTCGGTGTCCTCGATGCGCAGGATGAAGACGCCGTTGTGGTGGCGGGCGAACAACCAGTTGAACAGTGCTGTTCTGGCTCCCCCCACGTGGAGATAGCCCGTGGGGCTAGGGGCGAAACGCACGCGAACTGTATTGGTCATTCTCTCCGCTCCTCTAACGCAGCCGATACTCTCGCGGACCCAGGATCTCCAGCTTGCCCGTCTCAAGCCAGCGCCGTTTCCGTGCCAAGGTCATCTTCAACAGGATTCGCTCCTCCTCAAGGTCGCGAGGCCGTTGACGAGGCAGGCGGCGCCATCCGGCCCGGAGCCTCTTGAGGGTGAACTCGCTCCGCCGTTTAACGTGCTCATCGCAGTTAATCAATGCTAACCTCCCTTTTCAACTCGATCAGCCTGTCCAGTGTTGCCTCCTCGGTTGCTCGCCGCTCCAGTGGTATTTCGATGACCAGGTCGAGGTCAGACCGATACCAGTGCCGGCCCTCTCGATGGAACCCGGCCTGTTCCAGAACCTGTCCCACTGCCGCCCTGTCGGGGCAGACCAGGTCAATGTCGGCGGTAGCGTAGTCGCCCAGGGTGTAGAACTCCAGTGCATGGCCTCCGACGACGATCGGTTCCAGACCGTATGGCTTCACCTGCTCGCTGAGCCAGCCCACGAACAACAAACGACGCCTGCCCCTGTCCGCCGTCCGAGCCAGCCTTTCCCAGATATCCATGTCAGAGATACTCCTTCACATCCGGCAGGTGCCATTGCAACTGCTGTCGGTAGGTAGGATGTGGCTTAAAGGGCCGCCGACATTCCTCGATGGTGGCGTTGCCCACAATCTCGATGTCGTCCAGGTCTCCTACTCCCAGGCCGCCCAGCTTGCAGTAGTGGAGATAACCAACCTCGTCAGGATCGAAGCCCATGATGGCTGTGGCCACCACATCGGCGGCCAGAAAATCGGCGCTGGCGATGGCCACTCCGAGGTCAACAGGGTCGCCGCTGCTGGGACCAGAGCCCTCCATCCCCACGAAACCATCTATCACCGAGAGGTGAGGGGCGATAACCCTGGCCAGGCGGTAGAGATTGAGGTTAATGCCATGATAGCCCTGGTGAATGGCGAACTTATCGCTGCGATTGATCGCGCTGAGGTGGCTTTTGGCCTTTTCTGCCCAAACTGAGTTGGTCAGGCGATCGGGCAGAAGCTGGCCAAGTTTCTGGAAAAAGCCCCCTCCCCGGCCCCGGATCAGGCTGCCCACAACGATGTTCTTCAGCGAGAGGGTGACGATGACCGCATCATGGGTTTTGGGTGGCCCGACGGAGATGCGGAAATCGCTCTCCACCGTGGTTCTGGCCACTCGCACTGCCATCGGCCTTAGATTTCGGTCGTAGACCTCAATGGGCACCCACTGATCCTGGTTGAGGTCTACGAAGCGGACATTGTATTCCTCGGCCAGGGCCAGATAGCCAAAGTTGCGGTAACCATCGAAGGTGTCGCTCGTCGCTGCTCCCTCGCCGATGGTGATGAGACCGTCGTAGCGGGGGCGCAGCCAATCCAGCACGGCCCGCACTGCATCCACATGAGTGGCGGCCAGTTGCCGCCTGGTGGAGACGAAATTCGGCTTGATTAGGATAAGCTTTTTATCACCCAGGTCAATGTCGCCCTCGATCAGGTTCAGGGCTTGGACAATGTTGTTGTATCTATCGCTTCCTCTAACAAGGGCAACCTGGCTTCTCTTCATTAATCAATTTTTGGGCTCAAAACTCGATCTTCCTGCGCCTCATTACTACGCTCTGGACCAACCCTTCGGCTAGGAGAAGGGCAATCAGAGAGCTGCCGCCGGCACTGATAAAGGGCAGCGGAATGCCGATAACCGGCAACAGCCCCAGATTCATGCCGATGTTGACCGTGGCCTGGAAGAAGATCAGAGTGGCCACACCACAGCAGATCAGGCGGCCAAAGCTGTCGCGAGCTAGGCTAGCCGCTCTTAGAACCCGCCAGAGCACGATACCGAACAGAGCAAATAAGACCAGCGCTCCTATAAAGCCCATCTCCTCGCCAATGACCGAGAAAATAAAATCCGTATGTCGCACCCTCAGAAAGTGCAATTGGCTCTGAGTGCCGCTGGCATACCCTTTCCCCAACCAACCACCGGATCCGATGCTGATCAGAGCTTGGTCAATGTTGTACCTGGCTGCCGGGTTCTGAGAAGGGTTGATAAACAGTAACAGCCTTTTCCGCATGTAGTCCTTTAACGAGAACCAGATAAGTGGTGTCGCCAGAAGACCAACAAAGCTCAGAATGCCCAGATGCAACAGGCGCATGCCGGCCATCACCACCATGGCCAGCCAGACAACGGCCAACACAATCACCGTTCCTAAATGGGGTTGCAAGTAGATCAAAACCATGGGCACAGCCACATGGACGATAGACAACAGGAGGTAACGGAAACGCCCTATTTCCTCCTCGTGGTTGGCCAGTAACTGGGCCAAAGTGACGATTACCAAGACCTTAGCCAGCTCTGAGGGCTGAAGCGAAGAGCCAGTGATCCAACGCTGTGCTCCGTGAGTGACCTCCCCCACGACTAACACCACAAGCAGGGAGCCAATAGTCAGGGCGTAGAGAGGCTTTTGCAGGCCCTCGAGTAAACGGTAATCCATAGTGGCAGCCATTAGCGACAAGACCAGGCCTATCAGCGCCCAGATAACTTGTCTGGAGGGTAGATCTTGTAGATCGGGCGTTTCGCGGGTAGCGCTGTGAATCATGGCCACACCAAAAAATACCAGTAGCAACGTTGCCACTAGCAACAAAAAGTCGAAGTCGCGCCACAGCTTGTGATCCATCATCTTCTATGCCCGCGAGTACTGACAAGAGGGATGTCAGCGATCAGACGACTGCGCCTCTTGCCCTGAGAAAAGGTAACCTCTACTCCCTCGCGGTCTATCTCGACGTGCTTGGAGATGACCGCAATGAGTTCATTCTTCAGGGTTTGCAAAAGCTCCGGCGAGATCTTGATCCGATCGTAAGCCAGCACCAACTGCAGGCGTTCCTTGGCGATATCCCGACTGGAAGGCCCGCGTTGTCCGAGTAGGCGGTCTAGAACTCCCATACTCACCCCCTATCCTTTGCGAATGAATCGTACAAAGCGTTCGAAAATATTGGGCATTTCCCTGATGTCCAGGAAAGGCACATCTTCGCCCAGCAGGCGTCGAGCAATGTTGTGAAAAGCCAAGCCGGCTGGCGCCTTGTCATCCAAAACAATGGGCACCCCTTTGTTGGTAGAGACGATGATGGCCTTATCGTCGGGAACAATCCCTATTAGATCTATGGCCAAGATTTCGATGACATCGGCTGTGGTTAGCATGTTACCATAGCGCACCATATCCGGCTTTATGCGGTTGATGATCAGGCTTGTTGGCCCTTTCTCCTCGGCCTCGATCAAGCCAATGATACGATCGGCGTCACGGACGGCTGCCACCTCAGGGGTGGTGATGATGATTACCTTGTCGGCCGGTGCGATAGCATTGCGGAAGCCCTGCTCGATACCAGCGGGAGAGTCAATCAGAATGAAATCGAAATCATCACGCATCTGCTCGCATAGCCGAACCATGTCCTCTGGGCTGACGGCCGTTTTGTCCCGAGTTTGGGCAGCGGGCAAGAGATACAGTTCCGGAACCCGCTTGTCTCTGATCAATCCCTGACGTAGACGGCAGCGGCCCTCGGTGACATCCACAATGTCGTACACGATCCGGTTTTCCAAACCCATCACCACATCGAGGTTGCGCAATCCGATATCGGCATCAACGGCCACCACCCGCTGGCCCAAAAGGGCCAGGGCAACGCTCAAATTGGCGGTAGCGGTGGTTTTGCCCACTCCTCCTTTTCCCGAGGTAATAGTGATAATTGTGGCACCCATAGTCTCATCTCCTAGATACTAACAGCTGGCTGTTGGCTTACGCAGTTAGCCAGACTCAGTAGACTACAAAAACTCACAACGGATCGCCAGATCCGTGGCCTAACTGTTGGACCGTTCGACCGAGCTCACGACGAGGTCTGGCGATCCAGCAGGAGCAAATTGGACTCTACCGAGGCTAATGGCCGAGTTTCCACGCCTTGACGATGATTCTGTCTCCCTGGATAAAGGCCATCTCTGGCACAGGCCGGCGCTCTGGTGTCTCCTCCGGCGGGCGAGCAATGTGCTTGCCAATGCGTAGCTGGGTGGGGTTCAACTCCAAGGCGCACACAACGGCGTGGTCATCGCCTATGGCACCAGCATGAACCGTGCCGTTGAGCCTTCCCCAGATCACAATGTCTCCGCCCGCAATGATTTCAGCGCCAGCATTCACATCCCCCATGATCACCACATGTCCTGGATGCCGGATCACTTGTCCTGAACGCAAAGTGCAACGGACCAGGATTCCCTCACTGAACTCACCCCGAGCGAGCTCTCGCTCCAGAGGCTCAGCGAAGTCCTCCTGAGCTCTCCACACTGGTCGTGGCTCGGGCCAAGGACCGCGGCTCGTAGCCAGACCCAGGTGACGAGCAGCGGCTCTCGTGCTTGGCGCTTCGCTAATCACCGTGCCTAAGACGACCTCATTTTGCGCCAACAAGGCCCTGATATGGCGGATCTCCTCGATAGTCAGCTCTCGTCGCCCTACCGCCAGGGACACCCATGCTCCCTTGAAGAAGGAAGCCGTGCCTCTCAGCCGCTCCTCGAGTTCGGCCAAGAGGTCTGCCAACTTGCCCTCACCAAGAGTTACTAGTAAACCGTTCTTCGTGCCCTTTATATGAATGCCGGCCAAAGTTGCTCTTCACCCCTGTTTCAATAATACATCATTCCTTTGAACTTGTCAAAATCATCAAAATCTGACTGAACAGAACTAATATTAACGACGTCCATTTTCTCAAGCTATGTAAGTAACCGAACAGCAGCCAGGGTGAAAATTCTGGCCGCCTCAACCAGTTTTGCCACTTCCACGTATTCATTCGGCTGGTGGGCTAGCTTGGCATCCCCCGGGCCGCAGATGATCATAGGAGCTTTAAGCGTTGGTACAAGTACCGCGGCATCGGTACAATAGTGCACACCCTTAGGCACAGGTCGTTTGCCGATTATCTCAGCTACCACGTCACAAAATCGTTGAACGATGGGCTCTTCCGGCGATGTCGCTATCGGTACCCGGTCGTTGATTACTTCAACCGAGGCATAAAAACCCGGTTGCCGTTTGGTCAGGTCAGCAATGAGTTCCTCCACCTGATGCACGATGGCTTGGTGGTCTTGGCCGGGCACAGTGCGCTGGTCTATCGTAACTTCACAATGATCCGGTACTACGTTGGTTTTCACTCCACCGCTAATGGTATTGATACTACGTGTGAAGCCACCCAGCAGGGGATGTTCCTTGTATGGTACGTGAAGCTGGCTCAGTTCTTTTAAGAGCCTTAGCATCATCATGATGGCGTTCTGGCCCAAATGGGGCATAGAGCCGTGGGCGGTTTTGCCATGCGTGGTAAGCTTGAGCCACAGAACGCCCTTCTCAGCCACGTAGACTTCATCGTCGCTTGGCTCAGCAACGACTACCGCCTGAATAGGGACCGATTTCAGGTGAGTTACCAATTCTGTAGCCCCCAGTTGGTCGCTCTCCTCGCCAGCGGTGAAGCCCAGGATGAGATCGCCTTTCAGGGGTAGGTCCGCAGTTGCCAAAACTCTGGCAGCCACAATCAAAGCGGCATCGCCGCCTTTCATGTCCGAGGAGCCGCGTCCCCACAGCTTACCCCCGATCACTTCGCCCCCGAAGGGATCGCAGGTCCATTCCTCAGCCCCGACCGGTACCACGTCCAGGTGTCCGGTATACAGCAGGGCTGGCGCTTCGCCGCTGCCCCTCAGCCGGGCCAGCACGCTGGCCCGAGTGGGGGAGTGAGGTATCATCTCAACGGCCAGGCCCGCGTCGCGAAGGACATCAGCCACGTACTCAGCGACCTCCAGCTCGTTGCCGGGCGGGTTGACGCTCTTGAACCGCACCAGGTCGCGGCATAGGTCCACCAACTCGGCCTCTTGTATTTGGTTCACCAGGTTTTTG
Organism: uncultured Anaerolineae bacterium; assembly: GCA_964602575.1. Classification (GTDB taxonomy): domain Bacteria; phylum Chloroflexota; class Anaerolineae; order VGOG01; family VGOG01; genus CAZRSI01. Next base: position 128 of record CAZRSI010000039.1, on the reverse strand, counting down.
TAATTCCCTTGTCTCATATCCATCTCCTCTCATAGAACAAGGCGAAGCTTCAAAGCCTCGCCCTGTATATGCCAGCCTATCAGGCCAGCGTAGGCGATTTATGGTGACTACAAGCCCAGCGGCACCAG
>CAZRSI010000038.1:0-16208 GCA_964602575.1 uncultured Anaerolineae bacterium | reverse complement strand
TTCGACATCGCCTGGCGGGGACTGGCCAGCCCCCTGAGCCTCATCGAAGCCATCAGGCTGGCGGCCGAGATGGCAAGGAGAGCTAATCCCAGAGCCCACTGATCCAACCGAAGCATTTTGGGTAGTGGAGCACTATATCGTGAACGGTGTAGCGTGGGTCTAACCCGACAGGCTACCGCGTTCAGGCCGTAGTGCCGCATTCCTCGCAGCCACGGAGACCAACAGCGGCTATCTGGAGGCGGAGAGGAGATGTGTGATCCCTATCCCACCTCACCGGTCAGGCTGCAGGCAGCGGGATGGGAGATATTTCTTCCTTGACATACTGACATGTCTGTGTTATACTCTGAATATGAAGAATACAAGGTGTGGCTGAAAGAACAAAGCCTATGGGCTGAATTTCAGCCCCCGAAAGGGGGCTTCGCCCTTTCAGCCCAGTGCTTCAGTGCTGGGCGCACTGCTAGTCTCGTTGGAACGAGGCCTCAGCCTGGGCCCGAAGGGCGGCGGCATCCTCATGGTATTGAGTTCGCATAAGGAGGTCAAGATGAAAACCACATTGGCGAAAGTTCTGATTGCTGTCTTGGTGATGTCTCAGCTTGTGGTCTGCATCGGCGTGGCTGAGGCTGAGTCCACATGCACCTACTACACTGTGCGCTGGGGCGATACGCTCTACTCCATCGCCCGCCGCCATGGTACAACGGTGCAGGCCATCGCTCAGGCCAATGGGATCGCCAATCCGTCTTTTATTCGAGTTGGTCAGGTATTGTGCATCCCTACCGGAGAAGCGCCGCCCCCTTCTCCACCATCGCCACCTTCTCCTCCCTCTGGTTTCTACTACACCGTGAAGAGAGGCGATACCCTTTACTCCATTGCCCGTCGCTATGGCACCACGGTGCAGGCCATTGCCCAGGCGAATCAGCTCTATAATCCCTCCCTGATTCATGTGGGGCAGGTTCTGTACATTCCATCGGGGGAGGCACCCACACCATCTCCTCCCCCATCGGGGGATGTCTACTACACCGTGCAGCGGGGTGACAGTCTGTATCGCATCGCCCGGCGCTTCGGCACCACGGTCTGGGCCATTGTTGTGGCCAACAACATCTCTAATCCCTCTCTCATCTACCCTGGCCAAGTGCTCCTCATCCCAGGAGCAGGGCCTGCTCCACCCGCACCCACACCCTCACCAGGCCCAACTCCCGCGCCTCCTCCACCTCCATCACCAACGGCCTTTGGCTACGGCATTCAAGCCCACATGATCGGTCAGGACCATGCCCAGATTGTTAACACGGTGAAAGACCTGGGCCTTGGCTGGATCAAACACCAGATCGTATGGAAGGACTTCGAACCGTCGAAGGGCAACATCCTGTGGGGCGAAATTGATGCCCTGGTCAACAGTTGCCACGATGCGGGCCTCAATGTTCTCCTGAGTGTGGTCAAGGCTCCGGCCTGGGCCAGGGGGCCTAATGCCGACCTGACCGTTGATGGGCCACCGCTCAACCCGCAGGACCTGGCTGACTTCGTGGGGGCCATGGCCGAGCGCTACCAGGGCAAGGTTCAGGCCTACGAGATCTGGAACGAGCAGAACTTGCACTACGAGTGGGGCAACGAGGCGCTGGATGCCAGTCGCTATGTGCAACTGTTGGCGGCAGCTTATCGGGCCATCAAAGCCAAGGATCCCAATGCCATCGTCGTCAGTGGCGCTCCGACTCCTACCGGAGCCAATCCGCCCGTAGCTGTTGATGACCTGGTGTACCTGGAGCAGATGTATCAGGCTGGTCTGAAGAACTACTGCGATGCGGTAGGAGTGCATCCCAGTGGTTACAATGTTCCTCCCGATGCCGACTGGCGAACGTGGGATGACCCCACGGCGACCTTCCGTGGCCCATCTGAGAACCATCATCATAGCTGGGCCTTCCGTGGCACCATGGAGGGCTCGCGTAACGTCATGGTTCGCTATGGCGATAGTGCCAAGAAGCTTTGGGCCACCGAGTTCGGATGGGCCTCGGTGGACGGGTTGGGGGTCTCGCCGGCGCCTGGCTACGAGTACGCTGCTGACAACACCGCCGAGGAGCAGGCCCGCTACATCGTCAGGGCCTACGAGATGGGCAAAGCCTGGGGCTGGGTGGGGGTGATGTTCCTGTGGAATCTCAACTACGGTCCTGTGGTTGGCGCTCATGACGAGAAGGCCGCTTTTAGCATCGTGCATCCGGACTGGACCCCCCGGCTGGCCCTGGCGGCCATACACGACATGCCTAAGTAAGCTCGTCCTTTCGCGGTCATCAGGACTAGTGAAGCGCTGTCTCAAACCAACGAGGTAGGGCAAAATGCCATCTTGCCCTACGAAGTTTGACCCATTCATTAAAGGTTTGGTATGAAGGTGCCTAGACAAGATAAGGAGGTGCGAAGATGAAAAGCAGGTTTGGTAAAATCTTAGTTCTGGCGCTGGTGGTGATCCAGTTGGTGCTGGTAGGCGGGAGCGTTGTCCATGCCTCATCATGCTCCTACTACATTGTGCAGCGGGGCGACACCCTCTATTCCATCGCTCGTCGCTATGGCACCACGGTACAGGCCATTGCCCGGGCCAATGGGATCCTTAACCCTTCCCTTATCTATGTTGGCCAGGTGTTGTGCATCCCCGGGCCGGCTCCGCTTCCCCCCTCTGGAGGTTACTACATCGTGCAGCGGGGTGATAACCTGTACCGTATCGCCCTTCGCTTCGGCACGACCTACCAGGCCATCGCTGCCGCTAATAACCTCTGGAATCCAAACTACATTTATGTTGGACAGCGGCTGTTTATCCCCGGCTACACTGCCCCTCCTCCTGTAGTGTCACCGGTGAAGCCAGTGCCTACTCCTACGCCCACTCCCACACCTACTCCTACCCCCCAGGTAGCCGTCTGCCCTCCGTGGGCTCAAATAACTGAGCCCACTGTGAACGCCAAGCTCGACGGGGCCGGGATCACCTTCATAAGGGGGACAGCCACCATTGACAACTTCTGGTACTACAAGCTGGAGTTCGGCGTTGGCGAGTGGCCTACAGAATGGTCTCTCATCCAAGAGCTCCACTACCAGCCGGTGGTCAATGGCTACTTGGGCGACTGGAAAACCGGCGCTCTCCCTGAAGGGGTGTATCAACTACGCCTTACGGTGGTGGATAAGACGGGGAACTATCCAGAGCCCTGTCAGGTGCGGGTGATCATTGAGCGGTAAGGAGCCTTTGCTCACCAAGGTCTCTGACCGAAGGTGTGAGGACTTGGACCACCAATGACACGAAAGGGGGCGAAAGGCGCGAAACCGTTTCGTGCTTTTCGTGGTCTTTCGCTTGCTTCGTGATCCAAAGCACCGACGCACAGATTGATGCCCTTCGGCTTCTTGCCAAAAGAGCCGAGTTGTGGTATACTTATAATCCGAAAACTGAATACTGACCGGTAGAGGTGACCTGGACCGAAAGGCCAGGCTGAAAAGGGGAAGTCCGGTGAGAGTCCGGCGCTGTCCCGCAACTGTGAAGTTTGGTTGGATGGTCGCATGGTCAAGTGGTTATGTAGTTGTAGACCATAAGAGACCACGTGACCAGTAGACCATCAGGCCAACGAAGCCAGGATACCTGCCTCTCCGGAGTTCCAAGAACCTTCGAGAGAAAGGGGGCGGGAACACTATGAACGAAATATAGTGAGTAATCCCCTTGTCGAAAAGGCAAGGGGATTTTTGATGTTGTGAACAGGAAAACGTAAAGGCGTAAAAATAGCATGACGCTTGACGTTTGAGAACAACAAGGAGGTAATTCAATGAGAATCCATAAAATATTAGCCTTTGCGAGTTTGTTAGCCCTCTTGCTGAGCGGTTTGCTTTTGGGCACCACCGATGCCACAGCTATAGAAACCGAAATGCCCACGAATCATGTCACGGTTGTCATTCAGTTCGGCAACGGCCGGCTCATCGCCCGGCGCGTGACCTTCGCCGAGGACTCTATCTCCGCGCTGGACGCCCTCCTGAACACCAGCCTCGATGTCGTCACCGGCTTCGGCGGCTTGGCGGTGTGTCGCATCGAGGATGAGGGATGCCCGGCCGATAACTGCTTCTGCTCTAGCTCTTTCTGGAGCCTCTGGCTGCTGGAAGATGGCCGGTGGGAGAGCGCCACCACTGGGGCCAACGAGGTCCAACTCCACAATGGCGACGTCAGCGGTTGGCACTGGGGCGATTTCACCCCCCCGGTTGACCTGATACCACCCCATATGGCTGCCTACAGCGCTCTGGACTGGCTGATACGACAGCAAGGCCCCGATGGAGGCTTTGGATATGCGGGACCCACGGGCGAGAGCGACCCCGGCCCGACCCTGGACGCGATTCTGGCCGGCGCTGCTGCCAACGCCAACCCCGCTGTCTGGCGAAACGAGGCCGGCCCTTCCCCGTTGGACTATTTGGCCAGCCAGGTGGCGACCTATACCGATCAGAGCGCTGCAGGGGCTGCCAAGATGGCCCTGGGCATTGTCGCTACCGATATGGATCCTAGAAACTTCGCTGGCCACGACCTCATCGCCAAAGTTGAGAGCTACTACGATCCGGTGACTGGCCAATATGGTAGCTCTAATTGGGATCAGGCGCTCTCGATCCTGGCTCTACGGGTGGCCGGGGAGACCGTGCCCGTCACCGCTACCCTTCAGCTCAAGTCAACCCAGAGCGCTGAGGGCGGTTGGGCTTACTCGCCAGGGTTCGACATCGAGGTGGACAGCACGGCCTTGGCACTGCAGGCACTCATCGCCGCAGGTGAGCCTTTGACCTCGACTACAGTGCTTAGCGCTACCAACTATCTGCACAGCGTGCAGACTGCCGATGGCGGATTCCCTGGTTTCACTGGCGATACCAGCGCCAGCTCCACCAGCCTGGGCGTCCAAGGACTTATCGCCATTGGTCAGAACCCGCTGAGCGCTGCGTGGGCGGTGAACGGTGCCACGCCCATAGACGCCCTGCTGGCGCTGCAGAGCCCCGAAGGCGGCTTTGCTGGCTTCTTCGGTTCCAATGACCTGCAGTCCACAGCTCAAGCGATCCCGGCTCTGGTCGGCAGACACCTTCCACTCCTGGGCCGACGAGTTGCGGTCAACAGGGCTCTTGACTGGATCCGAAGCCAGCAGAACGCCGATGGTGGATTCCCTGGGTTCGCGGAGAGCTCCGATCCGGGCACTACCCTCGATGCGGTCTTCGCTTTCGCTGCCGATGGGGTGAATCCAGATTCCGTGGAGATAGGTGACCTCTCTCCCCTCGATTACCTGGAGACTCAGGTGCCTACTTACACGGTCAGTACAGCGGCCACGGCCAAGCTGATCCTCGGCATTGTGGCCGGAGGACGGGATCCGAGGGCCTTCGGCGGCGTGAACTTGGTTGAGCAGCTCACCCAGGCCTATACAACTACCGGGCAGTACGGTGCCTCGGTGACGGATCAGGCATGGGCGCTCCTGGCCCTGGATGCCGTTCGCGTTCCCATCCCTCAAGCGGCGATTGAGTGGCTTCTGGCGCAGCAGCAGCCGAATGGCGGCTGGGAGTTCGCGCCTGGGTGGGGCACCGATAGCAATACCACGGGGCTGGTGTTGCAGGCTCTGGTGGCCACTGGCGTGACTCCGGATTCACCTGGTATCATGAGCGCTATTCAATACCTGCGCGCGCTTCAGAACGGCGATGGTGGCTTCCCGTACACCAAGCCTTCGCCATACGGCACAGACACGGATGCCAATTCGACGGCCTATGCCATTCAGGGCCTGATGGCTGCTGGACAGGTGGTGGATGGCCCGACGTGGACAAGGCACTTCACCGAGACTACAGCTATCACGCTCACGCTGCGCTCGCCGGTGGATCGCCTGCTGGAGTTGCAGAATCCCAGCGGCGCCTTCCGTTTCCAGGATGCCTTCCCCGGCGACAACCGTCTAGCGACCTATCAGGCCGTACCGGCCCTGCTGGGCCGGATTCAACCCCTTTGCCGACAGAAGGTGTTCATCTATCTGCCGCTGGTGTTGAAGTCTGCCGTGCCTTGAAAGATTGCTCGGCAAGGTCTCCTGACCGCAGCCGTTGGGCCCTTGTGATCGCCGAGGCGAGAGGCCCAGGAAGGGCTCGGTCGGGAGACCTTCGCCCAACGGCTAAGGGGTTCTGGTTTGTCAAAGTTAGGAGCAAGCGATGCGTGTGTGCAAAATGCGATTTTGTCTTATGGGTATGTTGATCGCCCTTGTGCTGGGGCCCATCGGCTACGTGGACACCGCGTACGCCGATGGGCCACACCGGGTTGGCCTGGTGGTGGATTTCGGCGACGGCCGGGTGGAGACGGCCTGCGTGACCTTTGAAGAGGCGGAGATAACGGGCATGGATGTCCTCCTGCGAGCCGGGTACGAGGTGGTAACAGGCTTTGGTGGCGGCGCGGTCTGCCAGATAAATGGCCAAGGTTGCCCCAGTAGCAACTGCTTAGGATGCCAGCCGACTGGTGATGGCGGTTGGATCTACTGGGCCTATTTCCACCTGGAGGATGGCTGCTGGGTGTATTCGCAGGTGGGCGCGGTTGCCTACTACGTGGACGATGGCGACGTGGAGGGATGGGCCTGGGGCACAGGCCAGACCGACCCGCCCCCGGTTATAACCTTCGATGAGATCTGCGCATCGCCGACCAACACGCCCACTGCCACAGCCACACCTGCATTCACAGCGACGCCCACTCTCCCAAGGCCGACGGCGACAAGTACGTCTACCCCGACACCTGTGCCCACACCCACACCTATACCCACACTAACACCTATACCGCAAATGCCGACCAGCACGCCCACACCGGTATCCGAGCCCACGAACACAGCAACACCTATGCCGGAGGGGCCGACGGAGACGCCGACCAACACACCTACCTCGACGTCCATGCCTACACCTCGACGGGCTCAGGACACCGCCACAGCAATGCCCACCCCACAGGAGCCGACGGCGACGCTGGCACGCATAGCCACGTCATTGCCTGAGTCTACATCGACACTTGCGCCACAGAGGCCAACGGAGACGCCAACAGAGACGCCAACGTCTTCTCCCACGGCAATGGCCAGTGCTGCGTCTCCGGAGCCAAAGACCATGGAGGCGGTGGCCACACCCTCGGCGACGCCATCTCGACATCTGCCCGCAACGGCGGCGACGGCAGTCCCAACGGCTACATCCACTCCCTCGGCCATCGCTGAGGTTCAAACGGAGGATGCCGGTCGGAATCCGGCAACGGCCAGTATCAAGCTTGTGGAGAGGCCATCTACGCCCGGAGAGGCGGGGCAGCTGTTCAGATATTTTGTCTTTTCTATCATGGTGATCGGTCTCCTGGCCGCTATTATACTGCTACGTATGCGCTAGAGGAATTACGATGTATCACTCGCTAACCTGGCTTCTGTGGTTGGTGGCGGCTGTTGTGCCCGCTCTGGCCACTCGCAACCCGCTTTACCTGATAATTTTGCTCCTGACGGTAACCTTCGTTTACATGGCCCTGGGCACGCAGTCGCCTCTGGCTGTCAGTTGGGGGCTTTTCCTGCGGGCCGGGTTGCTTCTGTGGGTGACAACCTTCATCTTCGATACGCTGACAGCTCACTATGGCGCGACGGTGCTGTTCAGCCTACCGCGCCGCTGGCCCGTGATCGGTGGACGCATCACCCTGGAGGCAGCGGTCTTCGGGGCCACCAGCGGCCTGGCGCTGGTGGCACTGCTCCTTGTCTTCGCCACTTTCAACGCTCTGGTGGATCACTACCGCCTGCTACGACTTTTGCCGTCCTCTCTGTATCAGGCGGGCGTGGTGGCCTCCATCGCCATGACCTTTGTGCCCAGCACTGCCGCCAGCCTGAGAGACATCCGCGAGGCCCAGGCTGTACGCGGCCATCGTTTCAGAGGGTTGCGGGACCTGCTGCCGCTGTTTGTGCCTCTGGTCACCAGCGGGCTGGAACGGGCCATCCAACTGGCGGAAGCCATGGAGGCGCGGGGATTTAGCCGGGTCGTGTCGTCGGCCCGGACTTCTTCGCGGCGCCATAAGCTGATCATTAGTGTTGCGATGTTGGCTTGTTGCATGGGACTGTTCGGCTATAGCTACTGGCGGCCGGGCCGTTGGCTGGCGCTGGCCCTGCTCGCTGTCGGGTTGACTTTGCTGCTTTTTACCCTGCATCGCATGGGGCGAGGGTCTGGCCGTACGCGCTACCGACGCGAGTTGTGGCATCGCCGCGATACCATCGTGGGGTTGGCCTCAGGGGTGGTCCTGGCCACATTCCTGGCCCTGCTCGTGCTGTGGCCTGAGGTGCTGGCTTATCCCGTCTACCCCCGCGTGGTCTGGCCGCCCTTTGAGCCTCTCGTGGGCCTGGCTCTGTTTCCCCTCATCGCTCCGGCCCTTGTTGCTGGCTACCGTCCGGTTAGGAGGCTACCATGAGTGAATCTGCAGTGATCGAATTCTCTAACGTTACCTATGCTTATCCTGATGCGAAAACCCCCGTCTTCGAGAGACTAAGCTTCTCTATCCCGAGGGGTTCCTTTACCCTTGTGGTAGGACCGTCGGGTAGCGGAAAATCAACCTTGCTGCGGTGCTTGAACGGTCTGGTGCCCCACTTCACAGGCGGGACGATGCGAGGACGCATACAAGTGGCTGGTCGTGACCCGGTATCCTTGGGCCCCCAGGGCATGAGCGATTGCGTGGGCTTTGTATTCCAGGACCCCGAGGCCCAGTTCGTGGTGGATGAGGTGGAGAGTGAGCTGGCCTTCGCCATGGAGAACATGGGGGTGCCGGAGATGGTTATGCGTCGCCGGGTGGAGGAGGTTCTCGACCAATTGAGCATCGCCTCCCTGCGAAGACGGCGGATCAGCACGCTATCCGGCGGGGAGCGTCAGAGGATAGCTATTGGTGCAGCGCTGACTCTGCAGCCCGAAATCTTAGTCCTTGATGAGCCGACCTCGCAGTTGGATCCTCAGGCGGCCGAGGAGGTTCTCACCCACCTCCAGAAGCTCAATCAGGACCTGGGGCTGACCATCGTCCTGGCCGAGCATCGCCTGGAGCGAGTACTCCAGTATGCCGATCAGGTGCTCTATCTGCCCGGCAATGGCCAGGCGCCGCTGTACGGCAAGCCAAGGGAGGTCATGGCCCGTGCAGAGATGGCGCCGCCCCTGGTGAGCCTGGGAAAGGCTCTGGGCTGGGAGCCACTGCCGTTGACCATCAAAGAAGGACGTAGGTTTGTTAGCGGGGTAAAAAAATCCGTTGGGCTGCAAGCAATTGAGGGGAGTCATCCTCGCTCTGGGTCTCCCATCATTGAATTACAGGGCGTGTGGTTTGCCTACAATGGGCAGGAGGCCCTGCGCGGCATTGACTTGACCATCCGCGCTGGCGAGATCGTAGCCTTGATGGGGCGGAACGGCTCGGGGAAAACGACGCTGCTGAAGAATCTGGTAGGTCTGTTGCGGCCCCAGGAGGGGCGCATCAGGCTCTTTGGAGAGGACATACGGCGTCGAGAGACACAGGACATCGCCCGTCGGGTGGGTTATGTGCCGCAAAACCCCAATGCTCTGCTCTTCGCCGACACAGTGCGCGATGAAGTGATCTTCACCAGGCGCAGTCACGGCTTGCCCTTGGAGGCATCGCTGGACGTGTTGCACTGGCTGGGTTTGGACTCGCTGGCTGGCGCTTATCCCCGCGACCTCAGCACCGGCGAGCGGCAGCGCGTGGCCCTGGCGGCCATCATCGCCGCCGAACCCCAGGTCCTCCTCTTGGACGAACCCACGCGGGGCATGGATTACCTCCAGAAGCGTGCTCTGGCTAGGTTTCTGCGGGAGCAGCAGGAGCGTGGCCTGACCACCGTGCTCGCCACCCACGACGTGGAGTTGGCGGCCCAGGTTGCGAACCGCGTCGTGCTGCTGGGCGAGGGCGAGATTGTCGTGGATGGCCCCACCCGCCAGGTGATGACGGACTCGTTGATCTTCGCCCCCCAGGTCAACAAATTGCTGCGCGACCCGCGTTTTCTAACGGTTGAGGATGTGATTAAGCTTGGGTTGAGCACAGTCGAAACTACGGGGGGCTCATCGCTATGAGAGCCAGACATGTCATCAGTCGCGTTCCCATCCTCTTGGTGACCCTGCTGGGCTTGGGGGCATTCATCTATCCTTTCGTCGTTCCCCCCCCGCAGGCGGGATCGAGCGCGGCAGCCCACGCCGGAGACGCCCCCCTTGTGTTTATGCTGCTCATCATCCTATGCCTGCTGGTCGTCCTGGCCGACCTGGAGAATCAGAGGCTGGATTCGAAGACGGTAGCTCTGTTGGGTGTCCTGTCGGCAATCAATGCTGTGCTGCGCTTTGTGCCCGGCCCCACCGGCTTTTCGGCCATGTTCTTTTTACCCATCCTATGTGGCTATGTCTATAGCGGCGACTTCGGATTCCTTCTTGGCGTGTTGAGCCTCTTCGTCTCGGCGTTGATCACGGGAGGGGTGGGGCCTTGGATGCCCTACCAGATGTTCGCCCTGGGCTGGATAGGGTTGAGCGCTGGCTGGCTGCCCCGCGTCCACCGTTGGCCTCGGGCAGAGATCGCCCTGTTGGCCATCTTTGGCGCTATTGGGGGTCTGGTATTCGGGGCGGTCATGAACTTATGGTTCTGGCCGTATATTGCATCACCAGCTGAAACCGGCGGGGGATCCTCGATCTTGCGTCATTACGCCACTTTCTACCTTGCGACATCCTTCTGGTGGGACCTGGGCCGCGCTGGCGGCAACGCGGTGTTGATCCTGCTGTTTGGTGCTCCCCTGCTTCGTCTGCTACGACGCTTCCAGCGCCGTTTCTACTTCGCGGCAGACAGTGAGTAACAGGCAGTCTCAATACATCCAATTTTGTTTGGCCTGGACCTGCCGATTCAGACCAAAGTGGGGATTTGGCAATCCCCTTAGTACAGCGTGGCGTAAGTTCGATCCTGGTTTCGGCTCGCGGCGGACCAAGGTCCGCCGCCTGAATGGCCCTGCAGAGGGCTGCTGTAGCGCTGGACTAAGGTAGCAGACAAACTCGGAGCGAATTTATGGGTGGCTGTACTTAGAGCAATTTTAGGATCTTCAAGGTTCCTAATCTTCCGGCTTCTCGAAGAATTCCATGGGCAAGGGCATGGAGCGTATCCCCAGGTAAGCCCGGCCCTTTTTGTCAGGGTGCTCACCCAGATGCACCGTCGTCTCGCGCTTGCCGCCGCGCCAGTAGGTGATCTTCACTCTGTCGCCGGGTTCGTAGCGGCGGATGAGTTTGTCCAGGGGGTGGTCCTTGTCCACTTCCTGGCCATCTATGGCGATGATGATATCCCCTTCCCTCAGGCCCGCTTCGTCGGCTGGACCGCCCGGCTCCACGTACAACACCACAGTGCCGGAGAGACCTTGCATGAAGAGTCTGAACCCTTTCTTGAAGAGTTCGGGACGAATGATCACTTGGGGGTGCTTAACCGGTTCCTCGGCCGTCTCCCGCACCTGCCGAGTGGCCACCCAGTAGCCTGCCATGCCTCCGGCGAAGCAGCCGACAATCAAGCTCACTAGAACGCCCGCCAGGGCGATCAGCACCGTGATGGTGTAGAATTTGCCCTTGTCCTCCATCTGACTCGTTCACCTCCTAACTTGTTGTCTCATTTTTGAGACGCCTGGCTATGAGCTCGCCTGCTTTGCGCAGGATCTCCCGCTCGCTCTCGTACGAGGCTATTTGCATGGCTTGCTCCAGGGGAAACCAGCGAACCTCGTCCACTTCGAAATCGTGATCCCTGATGTCCCCGCCTTGGTGCTCGATGAGGAAGAAGTAGACGATCTTGTGATAGCGAACTGGTTCGTCGTTTTCCTTCCAGCGGTACCAGTACTCCACCTTGTCTATCCGCTCCAGCACCCGGCCGTGAAGGCCCGTCTCCTCCCGCACTTCGCGAAGAGCAGCTTCTTCTAGGGACTCTTTTCTTTCCCTGTCAACCAGACCTTTGGGCAGCCCCCAGACCGTTCTCCCTTTGGTGGCGATGAGGGCCACCTCGATGCCCTCGTTCTCTCTGAAAACCACTCCCCCTGCCGAGAGCTGGAACTTGGTCTTGATCTTGGCCATGATGCAATTGCTCCCAAGACCCTTATAGGGTTTGGAAAACCCTAAGGGTCTGGACTCACATCCCCACGCCGTCTATCTGTGCCCCGCAGTGGACGCACTTTGAGCCCTTGATGTGATATTCCATTATGCGGTAACCATAGCGGCCGATGAGCAGCTTCCCGCAGTTGTAGCAGAAAGTGTTCTCACCCTGGCTGCCGGGCACGTTGCCCTGGTAGACGTAGCGCAGGCCCGCTGCCATCCCGATCTCACGCGCCCGATTGAGGGTGGCTATCGGGGTAGGAGGTTTGTCGGTAAGCTTATAGTGGGGGTAGAAGCGGCTGATGTGCCAGGGTGTCTCCACGCCTAACTCCTGGGCGATGAACTCGGCGATGTGCCGGAGTTCCTCGTCGGAGTCGTTCAGCGTGGGGATGACCAGAGTCGTCACTTCCACCCAGATGCCCAGTTCCTTCATCTTCTTTAGGCTGTCCAGAACAGGCTGAAGCCGTGCCCCGCAGTACTTGCGGTAGAACTCGTCGCTCCAAGCCTTGAGGTCCACGTTAGCCGCATCCAGGTAGGGGGCGAAGACTTCCAACATCTCCTCGGTCATGTAGCCATTGGTGACGTAAATATTGGCTATTCCGGCCTCATGAGCTAGCTTGGCCGTGTCGTAGGCATACTCAGTGAAAATGGTGGGTTCGGTGTAAGTGTAGGCGATACTGCGGCAGCCGTACCGCTTGGCATTGGCCACCAGTTGCTCCGGGGTGGCCTCTCGTCCCATGATCAGGTGCTCGTCTCGCACCACCTGCGAGATCTCCCAGTTCTGGCAGAACTGGCAGCGGAAGTTGCAGCCAACAGTTGCAATGGAAAAAGCGGTGGTCCCGGGGTAGAAGTTGAAGAGGGGTTTCTTCTCCACCGGGTCCACGGCTTGCGAGATGGTCCGCCCATACACTAGAGTGTAGAGCGTGCCCTCGCGGTTCTCCCTCACCAGGCAGATGCCCCGTTTCCCGTCCTTGATCAGACAGCGATGCGCACACAGGTTACATCGCACCTGCAGGTCTTCCAGCTTCTCGTACAGCATGGCTTCTTTCATTGCAAACCGTCCTTCGTTGACTCATTCCCTATTGACCCGTTTCCCGATGGGCGAAGGTCTCCCGATCGAGCTCCCGCCCGCCTCGGCTAGTTTCAATTCGCCCGACCCATCTCTGGGCACCCGGTTCACAATCAGTCTGAATGTTGTGTTTAATAAAATGATAGTCCAGAGAAATTATTTTGTCAAATGTCCGTTTTCAATGGTATAATGGTTTCCAAAAGTGAGAGATACAGGCTAATGAAGGAGGGGGCATGCAAATCAAGGTTGGTTGCTGTGGCTTTGCCAAAGCCCAGGCCGAGTACTATCGTCACTTCCAGGCCATCGAGATACAGAAGACCTTCTACCAGCCGCCCCGACTTGGCACCGCTCAACGCTGGCGGGAAGAGGCTCCCCAGCACTTCGAGTTCACCCTGAAGGCCTGGCAACTCATCACCCACCACCCTCGCAGTCCCACCTACCGACGGCTGAGAAGAGGGATACCGGAGGAAAAGAGGGAGAGATATGGCTTCTTCCAACCCACCAATGAGGTTTTTCAGGCCTGGGAGGAGACTAAAAGAATAGCTGAGGCATTGAAGGCTCGCCTCGTTGTTTTCCAGTGCCCGGCCAGCTTCGGCCCGAGCGAGGAGCACAAGGACAATATGAGGGCCTTCTTCGGGGAAATAGACCGAGGGGATTTGACTTTTGTATGGGAGCCACGAGGGGAGTGGAAAGAGGAGGAGATCGAGGAGCTTTGTCGCCAGCTTGACCTCGTCCACTGCGTGGATCCGTTCCAGCGGTGGCCGGTCTATGGCGACTTCGCCTATTTTCGCCTGCACGGCATAGGCGGTTATCGCTACCGGTACACCGATGAGGACCTAAGCAAGCTCATAGAATGGTGCCGACAGTTCGACAGGGTCTACTGCTTCTTTAACAATGTCTCCATGTGGGAATCGGCACTGAGATTTCGCCAGTTGCTGACCAGCCGTGAGGGGTGATAAAGAAACAAAAAGCCGCTAACGGCTTGCTTTTACCCTATCTTAGCTTGAATCCGTTCTTGGTAAGAAGCTCTAAGCAGGCGTTTACGACATCGGGGTCGTACAATATGCCCTTGTTCCGCGAGATCTCCTCTAGGGCCTTATCTATACCAAGAGCCGACCTATATGGTCGGTGAGATGACATAGCCTCAACGACATCAGCCACACCCAGGATCCTTGCTTCCAGGAGTATCTCTTCGCCCGTCAGTCCGGCTGGATATCCGGAGCCGTTTATCCTCTCGTGATGCTGCAATACGATTTGAGCCACCGGCCACGGAAAGTCTATGCTTTTCAGTATCTCGTAGCCAATCTGGGGATGGGTCTTGATCAGATTGAATTCAATGTCGGTTAACCGACCAGGCTTGCTTAGAATCTCACCGGGGATGGAGACTTTGCCGATGTCATGAATAGCTCCGGCCATACGGATTCCATCTATTTGGTCTTTGGGAAGGCCCATCTTCGTGGCTATGGCCCGGGCCAAGTCGGCCACCCGGCGCTGATGTCCCGCTGTGTAGGGGTCCCTCGTCTCAACCGTAAGGGCAATGGCTCGAATGGTTCCTTCCAGAGCTGTTCTTAGCCTCCTCAGGCTATCCTGAAGCTCGACCTCTACTCGCTTTCTCTCAGTCAACTCTTGTTGAAACCGTTGATGCAACCGCGCGTTCTCGATGGCCATGGCTGCTTGATTGGCGAAGGTCATTATCACAGCCTTGTCTGCCTCGCTTATCTCCTCCCGCGGCGTTGAGGCGAAAATGTTCCCCACAAGTTTCCCTTTGGATTGCAATGGAATGCTGAGAAATGTTTTGGAATCGCGTAATTTTTGCCAAAAATGACAAACGGGCCTGCTCAAGAGCGGGCCCGCCAGCTCATACAAATCGTGTTTAATAGTCATGCGACCAGCCAGAGCGTTGCTCACAGCCTCATTGAAATCACTTCGGGCTGGCAACTGAACATTGAGCAATGGACAACTAGTCAGGTCATCAATTCTGCTGATTAGCCTACTCCTTGTGGAAACAGCAGCTCCCTTGAAGACCGCCTTTTTTTCGTCCAGCAGCAATATAAATGCAGCGTCATAGCCAAGGCCATCTGTAAGGCCATCGGCTATGCGCTGCAATATTTCATCCACGCCCAAGGTGCACTGCATCATTGCGCTAGCGATAGCACCCAGGGCAGCCAACTCACGGCTGCGTTGTTCGATCTCGTCCTTGCTCCCGGTCTCTGGCAGCGCATCCTCTGCGTTGTGTTCAATTTGCGCTGACTCGCTGGTCACTCGCAGTTCGGCGGTGCCCTCTTGAATACACAACTTCATCAATTCATAGGCCTTCCGCCCCGCTTCCTCACACCCCGGCACTCATCAAGACCTGAGAAGGCAACAGGATAGACACGAGGCTCCAGATCCATCCCCAGGTGCGAGTAAGGGCCACTAATCCTTCTGCTCCATCCCAAAGACAGCGTTGCTGACGACAATTACTGCCACCATACAGGCCCGGCCCGCGCCCGCGGAGGCCGAGGACCTGCCGCCATAGCAGGGAGGGGAGGCACAAGATTCTCTGCCTCTAACCATTCGCACAACTGGGCCGCGAAGTCCTGTATAGATTCCGCCTTGACTGCTAAAACGGCTCTTCGCTCCTCTTCGGTCAGATCAAACTGAGGGAGGATAATGCGACGCCGGCCGTTCAGTAAGTCGTGACAGAACTGGGGATCTGTTAGCGCAGTCCCCACTAAGATCTGGAGCGCCATGTGCTCCATGGATCGGTCTCCTTTGTCTCAAGATAAGTGCGCTGGCTTAGCCGCCACCACAGGGACCGCCACCACCGATGGGCTCAGCATAGACTATACCCGTACCGGCCAGCAACGTCAGCACTACCGTCAGACCAACCAACAGGATTCGAACCACCCGAGGATCGGAGAGCTTCAACAGACCATACTGGATGTGCGCTTTCATTTTTTCCCTCCTTCGTTAGTCCCTGATTTTGATTTTAATCCAATTATATTATACTCGATAGGGGTAAACGTAGGGGTAAACGTGAGGGTAAACGTAGGGATAAACGTGGGATGGGAAAAAG
>CAZRSI010000037.1:0-16447 GCA_964602575.1 uncultured Anaerolineae bacterium | reverse complement strand
CTCCTGTCTGTGGTCTGATTGTAATTATAGCGTAAACCGCTCTTGGATTCAAGTCGAGTATCTATTCACCTTATGCTCGCGGCGGACCTTAGTCCGCCCCCTGCAGAGAGCCGCTGTAGTGCTGGACTAAGGCCTGCCCTGAATAGAGTCGAAGGGTCCAGCGGGAGCAGGTGAATGGTTACCAAGTCGAATTGGCCGGATCGTCGGATGGTCTGTTGGTCTAGACTAACGGGTAATGAGTAACGAGAGATTGGCCCTCATTGCTTGTTAACTTGTTACCCATTGATTCATCACTTTCTCAACAATGTCAAACTCGTCGGAGCAGAATCCTTACAATATCGAAGCGCATCCCTTATTGATCGTCATCTCCGGCCCTTCAGGGGCGGGCAAAGATGCCACCGTGAAGCGCATGGAGGAACTTGGTTATCCCTTTCACTTTGTGGTCACAGCCACCACCCGACCCAAAAGACCCGGCGAGGTGGATGGGGTGGATTATCATTTCGTTTCCGAGAAAGAGTTCGCTGAGATGTTGGAGAGGGGCGAACTCCTGGAGCATGCCATCGTTTATGGTCAATACAAGGGCATCCCCAAGAAGCAAGTGCAGGAGGCTCTGGAGAGCGGCAAGGATGTCATCATGCGCTTGGATGTGCAGGGTGCAGCTACTATCCGACGCCTTGTGCCCGAGGCCGTGCTGATTTTCCTTACCGCTTCCTCAGAGGAGGAATTGATCCGTCGCCTGAAAAAGCGTGAAACGGAGACGCCAGAGGGCCTGAAACGGCGTATCGCTACCGCTCGCGAGGAGATGAAACACCTGGATGAGTTCGACTATGTAGTGGTGAACCGCGATGGTCACCTCGATGACACAGTGAAGACCATTGCCGCTATCATCACCGCCGAGAAGTGCAGGGTGAAACAGCGAAAGATCGAATTGCAAGGAGGCATTCGATGAGACAAGTACAAGCAGGTGGTATTCGCCAATCTGTTATCGCCGGCACCTGGTATCCTGGCCAGCCCGATGCGTTGCGTCGGACGCTGCAAAGCTATTTGGCGAACGCCAAAAAGGTGGAATTGGAAGGGGAATTGAAGGCTCTCATCAGCCCTCACGCTGGCTATGCCTACTCTGGCCCCACCGCGGCCTACGCTTACAAGCAACTGGAGGATGGGCCTGCTTTCGATACCGTAGCCATTCTCTCACCCGTCCATCAGGCCTATCTGGGCCGCTTCGCTGTCACCAGGGCAGCCTACTACGAGACCCCGCTGGGGTTAGTGGAAGTTGACGCCGACTTAGTTGAGGCATTGGGCAAAGAGGT
Source organism: uncultured Anaerolineae bacterium (assembly GCA_964602575.1). Lineage (GTDB taxonomy): Bacteria > Chloroflexota > Anaerolineae > VGOG01 > VGOG01 > CAZRSI01. The sequence goes on along the minus strand of CAZRSI010000037.1, from coordinate 15,137 downwards.
GACACTGAACCGCGTGGGGTATGACGGTGAGCACTCATTGGAGATCCAGCTCCCGTTTCTTCAATACATGCTGGGCTCATTTACACTCTTGCCAGTGATGATGGGCGAGTCATTGAGCAGCGCAGGAGGTATGGCGGCCTGCCGTGAATTGAGCACGGCTCTGGCCAAGCTGCTGCGCGGGAGAAAAGCCCTCATCGTGGCCAGCACCGACCTTTCCCACCTCTATGACTACAACGATGTCGTGCGCCACGATAAAGTGATGGTCGAGCTGGTGGAACGCTTCGATATCGAAGAGCTGGCTCGTGCCCTGATCGAAGGGCGCTGCCACGCCTGCGGTGGGGCCCCGGTTGTGGCTGCGCTCCTGGCAGCGCAAGCCCTGGGCGCGAACCGGGCCAAGGTGCTGCACTACACCAATTCCGGCGACGTGACCGGCAACCGCCACCCCGGCAACTACACCGTTGGCTACATGGCCGCAGCCGTTTATCAGGCCTAGGTGATAAAGGCCAACTAAAAGGTTTCTGCGAGTTCCCCAGAGCCCCATTTAAGGAACTCGGTGGAACTTGGGGGCACTCGAGGGGATTCATCTGGTCGTAGACGGTTAACCTAGATTTCATGTCATGGTCTATGCTGAGGTAGTGGTCAATACCCCCATCCGACGACAGGCGATTATGGACCTGGAAGAGGAAGGCCCTGGGAGCGAATACAGTCCTTTGGGCCTTACCTTTCATTACTCCGTCCCTCCCTCCCTTGAGGAGAAAGTAGCCATCGGTCAATTGGTCCAGGTGCCCTTCGGCCCTCGCCGCCTGCAAGGCATCGTGGTGGGCCTGACCGAGCGGGCTCCCGTGCTCGAAACCAGAGATGTCGAAGAAATCGTTGACCCTGAGCCAGTCCTCTCGCCGGTTCAGATAGAGTTGGCCCGTTGGATGAGCAATTACTACCTCGCTCCTCTTATCCAGTGTCTTCGTTTGATGTTGCCCCCTGGCCTGGAGCAGCGCTCCGTGCTCACCGTGGAGTTGAGCGAATCGGCGAATCAGCGAATCAGAGATACCTTGACGCGAGAGCAGCGGGTGGTGATTGAGTTCCTGCGCCGCGAGGGCAAGCAGCGAGAAAGAGACCTGGCGCGGGCCCTCAAGCTGGAGGACCCACGCCCGCTGATAGACCAACTGGCTCGGAGAAGCATCGTTGTCAAACGCTGGGAACTCGAGAAGCCCCGAGTCAGACCCAAGAGGGCCCGCTTCGTCCGCCTTATCGCTGACAAAGAGAGAATTGCTCAGGCTGTTCCTCGACTGGGGCATTCGTCTAAGCAGGCCGATGTGCTGGCGTTCCTGACTGCTAGCGATGATCCCTTGCCCGCTTTGTCCGATGTCTGTGCCAATGTTGGCTGCTCCGAAGCACCTATCCGCGCCCTGGCCGAAAAGGGCCTGGTGCAGATCACCGACAGGCGCACTCTTATCGCTCCTTTGCTCTCTCCCAGGGCCATAGACGAGGTTATCGCCCACGATCTGCGCCGAGCTCCCAAGCAGGCAGCCGCCTTGTCCTCTCTGCGAGATCGGCCGGGACCAGTGGAGGTGTCGCAGCTCCGCAAGGATATAGGTTGCTCTCCTTCCACGCTGCGGGAACTGGAGAGGAAAGGCTACGTACAGCGCTTCGACGAGCAGCCCATAGTGATCCTGCGCGCATCCCCGGATCAGGTGAGGGAGGAAATCGTCAAGCTGCGCGGTGCTCAGAAACAGGTAAAGGTGTTGAATTTTCTTCAGCAGCAGGAGGAGATGCCTGTCTGGATCAGTTGGGTCTACGCGGAGACGGGCTGCGGTTTGAATACGCTGAAGGACCTGGCCGCTCACGGCCTGATCAGCTTGGAGGAAGAGGAAGTCTGGCGTGACCCACTGGAGGGACGGAAGTTTGTCCTCGACGTGCCGCCCAGGCTGACGACGGATCAACAAGCCGTCTGGCGTGTAATAGAGAGAGCAATAGAGATACAGGGACAAGGAGACAAGGAGACAAGGAGACAGGGAGATTCACCCCCTCTCCCCCTCTCCCCCTCTCCCCCTCTCTTGCTACACGGCGTCACGGGCAGCGGCAAGACGGAGATATACCTGCGCGCCTTACAAGCCATCCTGGAGCAAGGCAAACAGGCCATCGTTCTCGTGCCTGAGATCAGCCTCACCCCGCAAACCATCCGCCGCTTCGCTGCTCGCTTCCCTGGACGTATCGCCATCATCCACAGCCAGCTCTCCCTGGGCGAGCGCTACGACACCTGGCGGCGCATCCGGGCCGGGGAGGTGGACGTGGTCATCGGTCCCCGCTCGGCCCTCTTCGCGCCCCTGAGCCGCCTAGGCCTTATTATCATGGACGAGGAGCATGAAGGCTCCTACAAGCAAGAGAAGGCTCCTCGCTATCACGCCCGCGAGGTGGCGGTGAAATTGGCTGAACTGACAGGGGCGGTGGTCGTCTTGGGCAGCGCGACGCCCGACGTGGTCTCTTATTATCGCGCCCAACGGGGGGAGTACACGCTGTTGCGTTTGCCGAAGCGCATCATGGGCCATCGGCGGCGCATCGAAGAACAACGGGCCAGGTACCACGTATCGGGGATCAGGTACCGGGCGCTGGGAGAAGGGTATGAGGAAACACTGTACACCGATTTGCCGCCGGTGCGAATTGTGGACATGAGGGAGGAGCTAAAGGCCGGCAATCGTGAGGTGTTCAGCCGGGCCCTTCAGGAAGCCCTGCACGAGACTTTGAACAAGCATCAGCAAGCCATTCTCTTCCTGAACCGCCGTGGTGCGGCTACTTTCGTGATGTGCCGTGACTGCGGCCATGTCCTGAGATGTCGCCGCTGCGAGGTGCCGCTAACTTATCACCTCTACCGGGGCGACAGAGGAGCTTCGGAACCTCAACTGGTTTGCCACCACTGTAACCGCCGCGAGCCCGTACCGAAGTTCTGCCCCCAGTGTGGGAGCAAGCGCATCAAGTTTTTCGGCATCGGCACCCAGAAGGTGGAGGCTGCGGTGCAGAGACTTTTCCCGCAGGCTCGTACCTTGCGCTGGGACCGGGACACCACCAGCGGCAAATGGTCGCACGAAACGTTCCTGCGAAGCTTCATCGAGCACCAGGCCGATGTGCTCATCGGCACCCAGATGATCGCCAAAGGGCTGGACCTACCGTTGGTGACCCTGGTGGGGGTCGTTGCCGCCGATACCGCCTTGCACCTGCCCGATTTCTGGTCCAGCGAGCGCACCTTCCAGCTCCTGACCCAGGTGGCTGGCCGGGCCGGACGAAGCATCCTGGGGGGCCGGGTTATCATTCAGACCTACACGCCTGAGCACTACGCCATTCAGGCCGCCAGCCGGCACGACTACGACGGTTTCTACGCGAGGGAACTGGCTTTTCGCCGGGAGCATGGCTACCCTCCCTTTGCCAGGTTAGCCAAGCTGGTCTACGTTCATTCCAGCGCAAAGCGTTGCCAAGAGGAGGCCGAGCGGCTACGTCGCATCCTGGACAACAGGATAGCCCGCCTGGGACTGGCCGGCGTAGACCTTATCGGTCCGGCCCCCTGCTTCTTCAGCCGCTTGCGAGGCAAGTATCGCTGGCAGATCATAGTGCGTGCCTCCGACCCCCAGGCCCTCCTCCGCGATGTGGCCCTCCCCCGGGGCTGGCGGGTGGACATAGACCCGGTGAGCACACTGTGATTACCATGTTCTTGCGCTTTGCCTCTTTGCGTTTCATGCCTATCGTTCTAATCGTGTTGGGGATAGCTCTCCTGACCACAGGGCTGGTCAAGGGGTGTCTTGAGACGCAGGTTTACCCCCCCTTGCACCCCCCCCCTTATAAAAGGGGGGAAAGAGGGGGGAGTGAGCTAACCGCCTCTCCTACCCCTCCAACTCCCACCCCCGTTCCCCCAACGGCGACTGATACTCAGTACCTGAGAAAAGTCGCTCAAAAGAGGCGTCCTCGCCCCTTCCGGGTGATGGGGACACCACCCGGAAGCAAGAATTTCTCATCTACTGATACTCCTACTCCTGCATCCCCGACGGCGACGCCCACGGCCTCGCCAACTTCGAGCATCATCTTACCAATCCGGCGGGTCACATCTTCACCAACCCTGCGGACCACACCTTCCCCAACCTCAATTCCAACCGCTACACCCTTGCCAACTCCTACTCCTCCGTCGCCCTCACCCACTCCGCCGGGCCCGCCTCCCGCCAGCGCTCCACCGGACCGCATTGTGATCCCCGCCATCGGATTGGACGCCCCTGTTGTGCCGGTAGGGTGGACGATGACGGAGGATGGTCCGGTTTGGGATGTGGCCGACTATGCCGTCAGTTGGCACAATACTTCCGCCTACCCTGGCCACGTCGGTAACATTGTGCTCTCAGGGCATCACAACATCAAGGGCAAGGTGTTTCGGTATTTGATTGATCTCGAACCTGGCGACGAAATAACTCTCTACGTGGGAGAGACAGCGTATCACTACGTTGTCGCGGAGAAGCATCTTCTGGAGGAGAAGGGTATGCCCGAGGAGGTGCGCCGCAGCAATGCCCAGTGGATCGCCCCGACTAACGACGAGCGTCTAACCTTGGTCACCTGTTGGCCCTACACCTCTAATACTCACCGTTTGATCATCGTAGCAAAGCCAGCAGTCAATATCCGATATCTAATGCCCAATATCCAACCATGAGAGGAGAGTTATGGTGAACATCCTGGAAGTACCGCTCATTGCTACCATACGGCGAAATCACGCCGTGGAGCATGCTACCATCCATGTTTTGACCCAGCGCAACCCACGGCGGCACCTGATGGGGCGTACCACAGCCAGGGGCTTTTATCTGTTTGGAGAGGTGGAGACGAAAGAGGTGGCCGCTGCTGTCTCCGAGGCGCTGGCCCGTCTGCGAGGGGGAGAACACGACCTGGCAGTACATCCCCGCTGTGGCACCAACCTGGCCGCTGCCGGGGTCTTAGCTGGCTTATCTACTTTCGTAGTCATGTCGAGGCATTCAAAATCGCGACTGGCCAAGTTGCCCCAGGCCATCCTGGCCGCTACCCTGGCTGTGATCGCCGCCCAGCCGCTGGGCCTGGCTCTGCAGAAGCACGTTACCACCCTGCCGGATGTGGAGGGAGTAACCATCGAAGGGATCACGCGCCAGAAGCAGGGACAGATAGTCGTCCATCGCATAGACCTAGGCTGACCTGGTGATCAGTAAACAGTATCCAGTAATCAGTAATCGGTAAACACCGACCACTGACCACTGACATGGGAGGAGCCATGTTTTATCTGTTCCACGGCGAAGATGAGTTCTCCCGCTCCGAAACCTTGGCCGATTTCAAGAGAAAGATGGGCGATTCGGGCTTGGCCGAGTTAAACATCACCGTGTTCGACGGCAGCAAGGTGGCGCTGAGCGAGCTTCAACACGCTTGCGATTCGGTTCCTTTCCTGGCCGACCGTCGCCTGGTGATCGTCGAAGGTCTCCTCACCCATCTCGAACCCAAGAGGAAGGGCGAGAAGCGAGCTGCCTGGCAGGGGGAGTACCTGGAGGGGTTAATTCGATATCTACAGCACCTTCCTGAGACAACGCGGCTGGTCTTCGTAGAAGATAGGACCATCAGCGAGGACAATCCCATCTACCAATTGGCCCTGGCCGAGAAGTGTGGGCATGTCCGCGAATTCCAACCGCCGCGGGGGGAGCAATTGAGCCGTTGGATCGAGGAGCGAGTGCGGAGGAAGGGAGGGCGGATCGAGCCTGCTGCGGTCGAAGAACTGGCTGCCTTTGTGGGCAACGACCTGCGGCTGCTGGACCAGGAGATCGAGAAGCTCGTCGCCTATGTGAACTGGGCACGCCCCATCACCGAGGACGACGTGCGCTTGCTGGTCAGCTACGTCCGGGAGGCCAGCGTCTTCGAGATGGTGGATGCTCTGGGCCAGCGCGACACTCAGCGAGCGGCCAGGCTTCTGCACCAGTTGTTGGAGACAGGCGAGCATCCCCTGGCTCTGCTGGGCATGATCGTCCGCCAGTTCAGAATCCTCATCCAGGTGAAAGAGCTAACTGAGCAGGGGCTAAGTCAGCAGAAAATAGCCTCTCGGCTGAGGCTGCATCCCTTTGTGGCCAGGAAGGCAAGGCGCCAGGCGATGAACTTCTCCATGGAGCAGTTGGAGGCCATCTATCGGAAGCTGTTGGAAACCGATGTGGCCATCAAGACCGGCCAGATGGAGGAGGTCCTGGCCCTGGATATGCTCGTCATGGAAGTGTAGTTCTTGAAGGCCTGGGGCAGGTAGATCCTGGCTGAGGCCGTTACGGTATCGGCCTCCTCTACCTGAAACAGCTTCCCCTGCTCGAAGAAGCTAACAGCCATGTCAATGTCGCCGCCGGCCTTCACCCGCACGGAGAAGCCGAACTCACCCCCCAGGCCAGTGCCCAGATACCTGGCCCAGGTGATAGAACAAATATCAGCGGGGTTGCTGGAAGCCAATTCCTCGAGAGCCCTCCATCCCGCAGAAGCGTGCAGTTCAGCCAGTTCCAGAGCCGAGATGCCACAGGGCACAGGCATCGCGCCGCCGAAGACGCTATCGGGCACATATTCTACCCTTTTGCTGTCTAACGGGATGATGGCCAAAACATCCATAGCAGTACCGATGTTTTGCTTGATATCGCACGTGTAGGTCAGCTCATTGCCCATCTCGGCCTCGGTTCTGTCTGCCTCAAAGGCAGCGTCTAGCTCCTTCCTGCTGTTCCAGATACGAACCTTGCCCCAGGTATGATCCTCTGCCTCCTCGATCAACTCCACGTGCCAGCCGTACTGCACATCGTCGTCGCCGGGATTGCCGGAGCCGGGGAGACTCCACCCCCAGAAACCCTGCCAGCCAGATCCCTCAATATACTGGACGTGGTAGCCAGGGTAGTCAGGGGCGGCGGCTATGCTGTAGAGCTTCCTGGCGGGCACTGCTGCGCTGGAATCCCAATCCACGGTGCTCCAGTACGTGCCATCGCCCTCGCTGGCCACGCCGGGGTAGTAGCCCATGGAGTCGTGGAAGCTGGAGACAGCTGGCCGACCGGCGAAATGGGTGGTGGAGACCACGTACGGCTCGGTCACAGTGAAGCTCACCGTATCCTGCAAGGTGAAAGGCGCGTCGCGCATCTGCATGCGGGTGGTGAGGTTCGTGTGCTCGCGACCCTGCCAGTTTGGCTGGGCGTTGGGGTCTCGGTAGGGATAGGGATGCGAGTCCACGACCAGCATGCGACCCTTGGGACCGAACCCATAGCCATCTTGAAGGTAGCCGAGGATCTCGTTGTTAGAGTAGTAGTTGTTGTTGTACCACACCAGCAGGCCGGTGTTGGCCGGGCCGAAGCGCCAGCGCGGGTCGCCCAGGGCACTGTCGTAGCCACCATTCTGGCCCACATTGCGCCACTGTAGGTAGAAGTTGTGAGTGAAGGATCGTTCGCTGGGCAGCACGATCTTAACCCCTCGGTACATGTTCTCTCCGCCAGGGAAGCGGCTGGCCTGCCCCAGGGTGACCTCGTAGACCTTGCTGGTGTCGGTGATGACCAAGGGGTCGAGCCAACCCCAGTTGTCCAGATGCCAGGGGTCCATGGCCGGTGGCTCAAAGCCGATGGGGTAACCCGTCCAGTCGTCGGCCATCAGCGTCCAGAAGCCGGCCGAGGTCTCGCCGTAGCCGTAGGCGTACAGGTCAATGGCGCCAAGGCTGTGGGCGTACTCGTGGGCGAACACGCCGATGCCGCCGTTCTCCGGCATCAAGATGTACGGGCCGACCGAAATGCCCGGCGCCACCTCGTAGGGCGGGCTGAGGGACCACGAGTGCGACCACAGGGCAGCCTCGCCGTAGTCAGTGCGGTTGAGCAGCGTAGTGCTGTCCTCCTCGCCGTAGCCGGAGTGGACGATCCACAGGCGGTCAATGATGCCATCGCCGTCCAGGTCGTAGTCGGCCCAGTCGAAGTCCCAACTGAGGGTGTCGCTGATGGCATTCACCGCATCCAGGGCGTCCTTGACCAACGTCCTGGAGTTGCCTGCGCCGGGGATGGCCCCGCCGAAGGCGACGTAGGGGTTGTATGGTGACCGCCTGCCAGGGCATTCGTCGGCTCCGTACCACCAGACGGAATGGGGCACTTGCACCCAGCCGATGACGTCGCCGGTGATAGTATACCTGCCACCGGACAGGTCTTCGTAGTAATCTCTCACTGACTGGCCTGTGAAATCCTCGAACACGGGCGTGCCATCTTGCATGGTGTAGTTGAACACCACGCCCTGGCCGAACATGAAGCCCTCGAACCACTCCGGGCTGAAGTCCTCAGTCCAGATGGAGTCGGCCGATGGGTCATCTGGAGAGACTGGTTGTGGGATCTCGTTGTGCAGTGGTCCGGTGTAGGTGAACACTGTGGTTTGGGTGATGATGTTGGAACAGTCGCCGACGATGAGGTTGCCCTTGTCGTCATAAACCGCTTCGCTCGGATCAGCCCTGCCGTATGGGTCCCAGGTGGAAACGCCCGCCTCCCAGGTAAACACATCGGTGCCGGCGAACTCCACCAGGATCACCAGCACGCGGTCGGTCCCCGTCAGATCCAGGGCTTTGGCCTCCGCTGTCCTGCCGGCCTCCATCAATTGTTGTCGCCGGCGATTGCGCAGGTAGTCCTTGGGGTTGGGTTGGTCAATGGGCCTGGGTTGGTGCGCGGCGGGCCCTGGCCCTGCATCCTGTGACATCACAACCGGGCGTTCGTTCCCATCGGGAAACGGAGGGTTGGCCAAAGCCGGGCTGGCCGCGATCAGCGCCATGGCCAGGGCTGTCACGATGAGCAGCATAGTAAACAGGATCTTACGCATTTTCCCCTTGGATTTAGCACCCAGGTACAGTTTTTCGTAAATTCATCCACCTTTTTGCTCATGGCGGACCTTAATCCGCCGTCCTCGGCACTCAGAAACCTCGCTTCGGTACTTAAGAGAGCGCGGGACTAAGGTCCCGCGCGAGCAGGGAGAAGACGGAACGAACTTATGCAACAGTGCTCTAACGGTTGTAGTATTAGTCAAAATGCCAATAAAGAAGCCATCGAGACCTAGGTCTCGGTGGCTTCTTGCAGTGATGTCGGAAACCGTGGTTTCAGTTACTACGGAGTGATCTCGATGGCCCGCGGTTGATCGTCAATCAAGGGATCAATGGGGTTCTCCGCTGAGGTGTTCTGGGCCTTTGTCCAGTCAATGACCGGCTGCCGCCACTGGATGCTCGTGTCGTAAGCATTGGGGTCCTGGTCTCCAAAGAGGTAGCCGTCGCCGCCGGCATACATGAAGTCGTTGACCAGGACGTGGTAGGTCTCTGTCATAACTAACGGCGAGTTGTCGGCAAGGGTCACCGAATCAACGACCGTCTGGCCATCTTCTTCATGATAAGTATAGGTAAAGCCGGCCACGGCACCACCACAGCACTCCAGGTTCTCCACCAATTGAGCGCCGGTAATGGCGCAGTCTATGATGACGTTATCGAAGGGCAGCATGCCCACGATGTCGCCCAGGGTGATGTCCCCAGCGTCGATGTCAGCCCGGAGCCCACCCCAGTTGGTTATGGCGAAGTCACCCTCAGGATAGGCCCAGAGCCAGGAATCCGTCACGTAGTTACCTTGCTGCCAGGATCTCTTGGCTATTCCGGTTTCTGTGTAGCCGATGACCTCACCCATGGCCTCATCGGTCTCCGCTTGCCAGTAATCCACGATGGCCTGGATATCGGGATCCGGAGTCACGGGATTGCCCTCTTCGGTAACGTACTGATTGAGGATCACCTGATGGGTGGAGTCAACCACATCATGGGTTACCGGGTCCAGGAAGAACTCCGTCTTGCCGTAGGCTCGCATGGCCCAGTAGGCCTCTAGGATGAGGGTGTCGCCAACTTGCCCCGTGAAGGTATCGTGACAGTGCCCACCTTCCATCAGGGCAATGTCCAGATCGCTCACTGCCTCCGCCAGAGGCACCAGATTCTCGCTGCACATATGGGACTCGACGATGATTAGCTCCGCTCCCTCGGCCCTCATCTTCGGAACCTCGCGACGCAGGGCTTCCTCGTAGTCGCCGAATGCAAGGTCGCCGATGTTCTTGGGATGGGTGGTCCACGCGGTGCTTACGGTGGTCAACCCGACGATCCCCACCTTGACGCCGTTGACTTCCTTGATGATGTAGGGAGTCACGAAGTCGGCCAGGTTAGTGGTTCCCGAGTAGTAGATATTGGCCGAGAGGAAGGGGAAGTCCGCCTCGGCAATCCGCTCGTTCAGGGCCTCGCGGCCGAAGTCGAACTCGTGGTTGCCGATGACAGATGCGTCGTAGCCCATGGCGTTCATCACTTCCACGACCGGTTTACCCTCGAACCAGGTAGAAATGGACGGGCCTGTCCAGTTGTCGCCTGCGCTGAGCAGCAAGAACCCGTCGGCATCCGGTGAGTACCCCTCGATCTGCGTGAACCGGCCCATAAGGTTGGCTGCCCCGCCCTCAGTGATGGGTGACTTGTAGGCCACGAAGGGTTGCAACCATCCATGCTCATCGTTGGTATGCAGAACGGTGATCTTTATCGGCGGGGTGTAGTTCTTGGCCACGAAAGGCAGGTATATCTTGCTGCCGGTTATGCTGACGGTGGCGTCATCTATGGCTGTGTTGCCGCACTCATCGGTCACCTCCACCCTGACGGTGTAAGTGCCTCCGTCGCGATAGACATGAGCAGCGGAAGGAGCGTCCGTGGTGGCGATATCGCTGCCATCTCCGAAGTCCCACCGATATCGGACTCCCTCTGCACCTACCGATGAGGTAACCTCAGCGCTCAACGTGATCAGGTCGTTCACCATGCCCGTGGCCGGCTCCAGGGTCACCGCAACCTCGTCGTTGAGACATGCGAGGATCTGGCCCAGCAACTCCTCGCGGGTGTTGTAGCCAGTGGTGTTGTTAATGCCCTCCAGGCCAAAGCTCAGGTAGGCGGTGCGGTAATCGGGGCCGGGCAGCACGCCCTCATTCTCCAGTGTGGGCCCCACCGACCGCAGGATACCGACCCAGCCCTCACCCATCGAACCCGGCTCCAGAGAGCGCAGGAAGCCCTTGCCACCATACTCATCCGTCAAGGGATCTAGCTCATCCACGTAGACCTGGTTGCCCGCGCCTGTCTCGATGGTGGGCGTGATCACCAGGCCACCCAGGTCGAACACCATGCCCTCGAAGGCTGCGATGTCACTGGTGCCTTCGACAGCCGGATTGGGTGACACAGTGAGAGCCGGAGCGTAGGCGTCCTCCTGCAAGAACCAAGCCGCCATGCCGACCCGGAGTAGATACTGATCGTCGGGATTATCAGCAAACTCATAGCCCGACAGGTCCATGCCTGTGGCCAGAACTTTGGCCCCACCACTGCGCATCACGTCGTACAGGTTGTTGCGGTCCTGCAACGTGGCGCCGATTTCGTAGTAGGTGTAGTAGCTGTCGCCGGTGAACCAGATGATGGCATCGTAGGCCTGCATCTCGGACACGGTGGGGAAACCAGACCCGGTGAAGTCCCACTGCAGCCCAACATCCCAGACATCGTAAGTGTAGCCCAGGGAGTCCAGAGCATCGGTGTAGTAGCTCAGATAGTCCGGGAAGCCAAGGGTAAGGGAACTGAGGTCATCGTCCAGGATCAGGACGTGGTTCTCCGCCGCCGCGGGCCTAACCCGTACCCAGACCGGGAGGTGCAGTTCATGAGGACCATGGCGCAGCCACACCCAACCCTCGTAGTCGCCGGGGGTGGCATCGGCCGGGATTTCCATCGTAACTTCAAAGGTGGCTGTGTCACCATCGTCATTGAAGGTCAAGGTGGATGGGCTGACGCTCAGGGTGAAGTTGGCGGTGGTGGTGATGTCCCCGGTCTCGCTGATGGTCAGGGTATAGACGAAGGGAGTGTCTGCAGGGCGTTCGAACACGTCGGTGGCTGTCACGGTCAGGGTCTTGGACGTGCCGGCCCGCATCTGCTTGAAGCTCAGGCTGGGGTCATCGAACACCAGGCCCGGATCCATCATGTGGTCGAACTGCAGACGGCCCGCACCCATGTCCAACACACCTGCAGGTATCGTGTGGTCATAGTCCTTGTAGATGCCATCGTTCTTGGCCGTAGCCATCATGGCACTCTTGATGGCCCAGGGCTCCCAGGTGGGGTACATTGCCTTCAGTACCGCAGCTCCGCCAGCGGCAAAGGGGCCGGAGAAGCTGGTGCCGCCAACCGTATTCCAGCCGCCGGTGGGCGAGTACGAGGTCCACACAGCGTCACCGGGGGCGATCACGTCCACGCCTATCTCCTGAGCCAGGTCGGGACCGCGGCTGCTGCTCTGGAACATGGTGTCGGGCAGGGCAGCATCCGGTATGTAGGTCAGAGCGGGATCTATCATCACGGTGGAGGTAGCCGGGTTTGCGATCTCCCAGTCGGCCATGGCCAAGCCCTGTTTGTTGCCGACCATTACGGCCGGGATGTCCCTCGGTTCGCCGGCCATGACGATGGGCAATGCGCCAGGTTGGTTGTTGAAGACGATGACGGCGATAGCCCCCGCATCGTAGGCATTCTGCACTTTGGTGTCGAAGCGACAGGCACCTCGAGAGATCAGCGCGATGTTGCCCGCCACTGCTGTCGCCGTGGCCTCGTCAAAGGGGGCGCAGCCCTCGAAGTTGGCCGGATCCGTCCGCCCCACGTAAACGTAGGTGCCGGTGAGGACTCCGGTGAGGGGTGGTGTAAAGTCGGCTTCGACGGCCAACATGTTGGTCAGTTCCACTGGCACGTTTCCCGGCCCGGTCACACTGGCCGAGCCGCCGATGCGCCGGCCAAAGTCGTTACCACCGACGATGATCAGGCTCTGTGGCATGGCGTCGCCCAGCGAGTGATACGCTGGCCCGCTGTTGCCAGCGCTCTTGACCACGGTGATGCCCGCGTCCACTGCGTTCTGGAAGGCGATGCCGATGGGGTCCACCGTCGGATTCAGGTTCTCCACGCCGCCCCAGCTATTGTTGCTCACGTCGGCACCGTCGGCTATCATGTCTTCGATAGCGGCCAGAATCTCAGGGGTCCAGGCGCTCTGACTGCCGCTCACCGAGGTGTAAAAGAGCTGGTAGTTCATCAATTGGGCCGCGGGTGCCACACCACTGACCGTGGCGGTGATTTCGTTGAAGGTACTGGTTATAACGGCCGTGGTGTTCATGTTGCCGGCAATGATGCCAGAGGTGCCGGTTCCGTGGCCATCATAGTCGGTCGGATCAGGGTGGACAGGCGGGTCGTCAGCCCGATAGTACCCTCGGGCCACAATGACCTTCCGGCTGGTATATCGGCTGTCCCCCTTGGGGAAACCGGGCGGGTAGCTGAACCCTGTCTGGTCAAAGAAGGGGTGATCGGGGTCAATACCGGTATCCAGCACAGCCACTTTGATGCCTGCCCCAGCGTTCGCCTGGCCGCCAGCAGCCTCCCACATCGCAGCCGAGCCCATGAACTCGTGGCTGACGTCGAGGTTAATCCGATACTCTCGCTCCGGGTAAACAGACTTGATCCCAGGCAAACGAGCCAGTCGCTTCAGAGTCGCCGGGCTGTCGTCGGGCAACACCACCGTTACGCCGTTGAAGGCGATCTGATAACTCAGGTCCCGTGCTGCCCCGCTTTCGTCAATAAAATAGCCCAGCCGCGCGCCAGGGATGGACCTTTCCAGCGAACCCACAAAGGCAGCCTGCTGGGCCTTGAGCTGCTCGATGTACGTCTGAGCCGTGGGGGAGTTGACATCTATCTTCTCTCCTGCTCCTGCAGCAGACACCCCACTCCATTCCAAAAGGGGCGGATCTTCTAATTGCACGATAAGGCGAATCCCTTTTGGAGGAGCGGCTGTTGTTGGAGTGATGCTGCCCAAACACAGCAAGAGAGCAGCTACTATCAAGATGCTCCATATTGCCTTTTTCATTATCTACCCTCCTATTGTCTATAGCTTCGAGTAAGCCGAGTTTCCGATCTTCCTCTAGATAACTTATGGCTTTTTCTCAGACATCACCTCCTTGGCAGATTAAACTAATTAAGCGCAACATACGTTAAGAGGTCGGTGAAGACTTGAAGTTACGGGAAGGTAACCTAAAGATCCCAAAGGGGAACGAGAGGAATCCGTCTTTGGCACGGAGTTATTGTCACAGCGGTAATTGTCGTCAAGCGCTGAGGGTTCATGCTTGTGAGGATAGAGTAGCGAGGGTGGTTGGCGGCCATAGGTCCTCACCATCGTGGACCTCCTCGAGCTTTGTGATGGTAACAATATTATACTAAACCAGCGAGGATTTGTCAATTCCAAGTTTGATTTCCAACGGATTTTGTGCGAATATATAGGGGAGATGAATCACTATGGCTAACGAGTCCGAGAGCCTTACCGAACGCGAGCTGGAAGTGCCGCGATTGGTGGCCACCGGGGCCAGCAACCAGCAAATCGCCCGGGAGCTCTTCATCAGCGTCAACACAGTAAAGGTTCACTTGAGAAACATCTTCACCAAGCTGGGGGTGTAATCACGCACCGAGGCCGCCCTCTACGCCATCAGAGAGGGATGGATCGAGGGGGTTCAACTGCCCGAGGAGATACAATCGCAACCGGCAAGACCTCGATTAACCTGGCAGCTTGGGATAGCACTGGCAGCGGTACTGGTTTTGGTGGTTGCGGCGATCTCTCTGGCGCTAATCCGACCTTCCCGCAACTCAGCTCAGCCCGCCCGTGAATCGGCCTCCGCCACTGTGCAACGCTGGAAAGCACGGATTCCCCTGCCCACACTCCGAAGGGGGCTGGCCCTGGCCGCCTATGACGGCCAGGTCTACGCCATCGGCGGGGAGTCGCCAGACGGCGTGACCGAGGCCGTCGAGAGATACGACCTCAAGGCCGACGCCTGGACATCCCTGGCCGACAAGCCCACTGCGGTGGCCGACGTAGCCGCGGCCCTCATCGGGGGCGAGATATACGTGCCCGGGGGGCGGACCGCATCAGGAAGCCCTACCAATCTCGTCGAGGCCTACAATCCGGAGACCGACACCTGGGAGGGCAAATCCCCGCTGCCCGTGCCTCTGAGCGCCTACGCCCTGGCCGCGCTGGAGGGCAAGCTGTACCTCTTTGGCGGGTGGGACGGCTCCAGGTATCTGG
>CAZRSI010000036.1:14367-16532 GCA_964602575.1 uncultured Anaerolineae bacterium | reverse complement strand
CCGAAATCGTGCCCACCGCCGCCGACGTCTGGAGGGCCGAGATGGTGCTCAAGGTAAAAGAGCCTATCGAGCCAGAATACCAGTTTTTCCATGAAAACCTGCTTTTATTTACCTACCTGCACCTTGCCAATCCGAAGCTAGAGGACTTAACGAGAGCCCTAATGGCAAAGAAGGTAATAGCCATAGCATACGAGACAGTGGAGTTGCCAAGTGGCGAATTGCCTTTGTTGGAGCCTATGAGTGAAGTAGCGGGCAAGATGGCAGTTCAGGTGGCCGCTCACTATCTGGAAAAGCCCAGCGGTGGACGGGGCAAACTTTTGGGTGGAGTGCCCGGCGTCCTTCCCTGTACGGTAGTCGTCATCGGGGTCGGCACGGTGGGGAGAAATGCCGTGAAAGTGGCCCTGGGAATGGGGGCCAGTGTCATCGCCATTGACCTCAGGATAGATAGGCTTCGCTACCTGAGCGAGATATTGCATGGGAATCTCGTCACCCTGAGTTCGAACCCTCACAACGTCGCGGAGGCCGTGAAGCGGGCCGACGTCGTGATCGGGGCGGTGCTTGTCCCCGGAGCGAGGGCACCCCACGTGGTCACGCGAGAGATGGTGAGGAGCATGAAGCCGGGCAGTGTGATCGTTGACGTGGCCATTGATCAGGGAGGTTGTGTCGAGACCTCTCGTCCCACCACCCACACTGATCCCGTTTACGTTGAGGAGGGCGTGATCCATTATTGCGTCACCAACATGCCCGGCGCGGTGCCGCGCACCTCCACCTATGCCCTGACCAACGCCACTCTGCCCTATGCCCTCAAGCTGGCCGATCTGGGCCTCGTGGAAGCGGTAAAACGAGATCCAGCTCTGGCCAAGGGGGTGAACGTCTACAAAGGGCACATCACCTGCGAGGGGGTTGCCCAAGCTTACGGATTGGAGTCCCGGCCGCTGGATAGTTTGCTTTGAACTGGGAATGGCTTGGTGGGGGCGCGACCACGCCCCACCGAGCCAGCGCGGAGGTGAAAAGATGGCCACTTTAACCCTGGAATTGCCGAAGGATTTGCTGGAGCTTCTGCAGGAGCGCGCCTCAGAGAGAGGACAGGAACTGCGAGAGGCAGCACTGCAGATCTTGCGAAAAGAATTGGCCCCAGAGGCCAAGAGCGAGCGTGAACAAGTCATCGAGGCCCTACAAGAGGCTGGACTCATTCGCCCCTTGAGCCCGGAACTGCAGGAGAAGTACGTGCGTTGCCTGGATCCCGTCGAGCGGAAGAGGATACGCCAGGAGTTAGCTAAAAAGGCTTTCACTCCACCGCTCAGTGAGATCATCATCCAGGGCCGAGGGAGGCGCTAGATGCCAACGTACTACCTGGATGCCAGCGCTGTTATCAAGCGCTATGTCTTGGAGGTGGGCAGTGCCTGGGTGCAAACCCTGTGCAGCAACGAGGAAAACACCTTAATCATGGCTGAGATAACCCTGGCCGAGGTTGCGTCTGCTTTCGCCCGAGCGGCCCGGGACGGTAGAATTTCGGCTGAGGAAAGGCTGGACTATCTAGACCTCTTCATCGGCGATTGCGCTGAACAATATCGTTTAGTGGCCGTCGAGAGGAAAATCATTGACCATGCCGTTGACCTCACGCAAAGCCATTACCTGCGTGGCTATGATGCCGTCCAGTTGGCGACAGCCCTTGCTGCGAACGCAGAGTTGCTCCGAAAGCAACTGCCATCCCTCACCCTAGTCTCCGCCGACGAGGACCTGCTGGAAGCAGCCAAGGCCGAAGGGTTACCCACCGAGAACCCAAACCGGGACCCTTAGGAGAGCGCCGTGGAATACGAAGCCATCATCGGCATGGAGGTTCATGCCCAACTGTTAACCAAATCCAAAATGTTCTGCCGCTGCAGCGCCGATTATGTCGCAGCAGATCCCAATACCCACGTCTGCCCTGTCTGCCTGGGGATGCCGGGTGTGCTGCCGGTCATCAACCAAAAGGCCGTAGAGTACACCGTCATGACCGCCCTGGCCCTCAATTGCCGCATCCCCGGGTTCTCCAAATTCGACCGCAAGAACTATTTCTACCCCGACTTGCCCAAAGGATACCAGATCTCCCAGTATGATTTGCCTCTCTCCCGCGATGGCTGGCTGGAGATCGAGGTGGACGGGCAAACCAGGCGCATCGGAAT
>CAZRSI010000036.1:8885-14267 GCA_964602575.1 uncultured Anaerolineae bacterium | reverse complement strand
ATCGTCCAGGAGAAGGGCCTGGTGCAAATCAGCGATGTAGAGGAACTATCGCGCATTGTGGAGCAGGTGATTGAGGAGAATCCTGGTCCGGTGGCAGAGTATCTAGGTGGTAAGGAGCCGGTGCTGCGTTTCCTCGTCGGCCAAGTGATGAAAGCCACTCGTGGCAAGGCCAATCCTCACCTGGTCAATGAACTGTTAAAGCAGAAGTTGAGTCGGGTTTGATTTTTTGCGGCTTTTTGTATACAATTAAGCAAGCTTAGAGGAACAAGGGCGTTCTCGAGTGATATTCTAAGAGCGCTCCTGGGCGCTTTTGTTTCTTTAGAACATAATCGAGGAGGTAAAAAGTGCAAAGAAATCCTGTCAAGGGAAACCCCTTTGAGATGGCACAGCGGCAATTCGACAACGCGGCCAGGTATCTCGACCTAAAAGAGGGCATCAAAGCGAAACTCCGGGTCCCCAAGCGAGAACTTACAGTATACTTTCCGGTGGAGATGGATGACGGCAGCATCCGGATGTTCACCGGTCACCGGGTGCAGCATAGCTTGGCTCGTGGACCGGCCAAGGGAGGCATCCGCTACCACCCAGATGTGACCATAGACGAAGTGCGCGCCCTGGCCATGTGGATGACCTGGAAGTGCGCTGTGGTGAACATCCCCTACGGTGGCGCTAAGGGCGGCGTGGTCTGCAACCCCAAGGAGATGTCACAGCGAGAACTGGAGCGCCTGACACGGCGATTCACCAGCGAGATCATCATGTTGATTGGGCCTGAGTCCGACATCCCTGCCCCCGATGTCAATACCAATGCCCAGACCATGGCCTGGATCATGGACACCTATAGCATGACCAAGGGCTATTCTGTGCCGGCCGTGGTCACCGGCAAGCCTGTCGAGATCGGCGGCAGCCTGGGCCGCCGAGAAGCCACAGGCCGGGGAGTAATGCTCACCACTCGTGAAGCCCTCAAGCACCTAGGTATGCCCATTGAGGGAACCCGCATAGTTGTGCAGGGCTTCGGTAACGTGGGTGCCATCGGCGCCCAACTCCTCCAAGAGTTGGGTTGCACTGTCATCGCTGTCAGCGATTCACGCGGTGGTATTTACAATCCAAAAGGGCTGAATGTTAAGGATGTGATACGTCATAAGGCCGAGACCGGCACCGTAGTTGGCTATCCGGGCACCGATACGATCACCAACAAGGAACTGCTGGAACTGGACTGCGATGTGCTTGTGCCAGCAGCTCTGGAGAATGCGATCACCGAAGAAAACGCCGACCGTGTGAAGGCTCGGATCATTGCCGAGGGCGCCAACGGCCCCACCACACCAGAGGCCGACGAAATCCTCTCCGACAAAGGCATCTTCGTCATTCCCGACATCCTGGCCAACGCCGGCGGAGTGACGGTGTCGTATTTCGAGTGGGTGCAGGGCCTGCAGAACTTCTTCTGGAGCGAAGAGGAGGTCAACAAGAACCTGGAGAAGATCATGGTCAAAGCCTTCCAGGATGTATTGGCCATCTCCCAGGAGAAGGGGATTAACATGCGCATCGCCGCCTACATCCTGGCCATTGATCGCGTGGCCACCGCCACTCTGTTGCGGGGCATTTACCCCTAAGCCTATCCGGAAAGTCCACTCTTAGCCTCTGTCCCCAGGAGATGCTCGCCCTGAAGACGGGACTCAAAGCATTTTCCGGATGGGAAGTGCAGCACGGCGCAAGTTCGATCCTACTAGTTTTGGCT
Organism: uncultured Anaerolineae bacterium; assembly: GCA_964602575.1. Lineage (GTDB taxonomy): Bacteria > Chloroflexota > Anaerolineae > VGOG01 > VGOG01 > CAZRSI01. The sequence continues at coordinate 12,538 of CAZRSI010000036.1, read as the reverse complement.
CAAGCGGCGGACCTTAGTCCGCCGCTTGAGCCTCCCTGCAGAGAGGACGTTGTAGCACTCTAAGGTCTGCCACTTCACTTCCTGGTGTTGGCTGCCCTGGGCAACCAGATTCGAGCTGATAATGCCGAACTGGTTCAGGCCAAGATCATCGCTGAGGGAGGACCAGGCACCATCACCCCCCCCGCGCCGATGCCATTCTGGCCGACAAAGGGGTGTTCGTCTTGCCTGATATTCTGGCCAGTGCTGGAGGGATGGTGGTATCCTACTTCGAATGGGTGCAGGACGTGCAATCCTTTTTCTGGACCGAGGAGCAGGTTGATGCCAGGCTTCAAGAGATTATGATACATAGTTTCCAGGAGGTATGGGATATCGCCCAGCAGCGTAAGCTGCCCATGCGCAGGGCGGCCTACGTTTTGGCCATTGGCCGGGTAGCCAAGGCAACGCTGCTGAGGGGCATTTGGCCTTGAGATTCACACAGAGGATTATCACTGGATGATTCTTCATCCACCTGGGGTAGGATAAACGGGGAGTTCCTCCGAGTTCCCTGGGGATTTTGGGAAACTCGGAGGAACTCAGGGGGATTCAGTGGAAAGACGAATCGAGCTGCGCTTAACCGATATGGCCCACGGCGGCGAGGCTCTGGGACGGTACGAGGGCAAGGTTATCTTTGTGCCTTACGCCATACCGGATGAGGAGGCCTTGGTGGAGATTACCGAGGACAAGGGGAGCTACGCCAGAGCGCGGCTCGTTGAGGTGCTCTCTCCCTCGCCTCACCGGGTTGATCCTCCATGCCCCCATTTCGGCCCTGAGAGGTGCGGCGGATGCCAGTGGCAGCATATCGCCTACCCGGCCCAACTGGAGTTCAAGGCGGCGGTGGTACGGGACCAACTGGCCCGCCTTGGCCGCCTTCCCGATGTCCCGGTGAAGCCAACCATCCCTAGCGCCTCGCCCTGGCATTACCGCAACCACGTCCAGTTCACAGTTGATAACGACGGACGGTTGGGCTTCGTAGCCACCGATGGCCGCCGAGTGGAGCCCACCCAAAAATGTTATTTACTACATCCTCTTCTGGAAGAACTACTTGCTGCCCTCGACCTTGAGCTGCCGGGACTGACACGGCTCTCCCTGCGTGCTGGCGTCAACACCGGCGACCAGATGCTCATCTTCGAGACCCAGGACGACGAACCGCCAGCACTGGAGACCGACCTACCCCTCTCCTGCGTCCTGCTCCTCTCCGAGGGCATCCCTGTAAACTTGATCGGCAACAACTACATCACCGAGGTGGTAGCGGGGCGAAGATTCCGCATCTCGGCCACCAGCTTCTTCCAGGTCAACACCGCAGCCGCCGAGGAGTTGGTGCGCCTGGTTGCTGAGTACCTGGCCCCAGTAGGCTACGAAACGCTGCTAGATGCCTACTGCGGTGTCGGCACCTTTGCCCTGACCTTGGCCGACAAGGTAGGCCAGGTAATCGGCGTTGAGGAAGCTGCAGGCGCTGTGGAGGATGCCCGCGTGAACGCCGGGGGGGTGGACAACGTGGAATTCATCGAGGGAAGGGTGGAAACGGTTTTGCCACAGTTAGACAGACGAATTGACCTGGTGGTGCTGGACCCACCCCGCCAGGGGTGCAGGCCAGAGGCAATGACAGCCCTGATCGAGCTCGCCCCTCGCCGCATCGTTTGCGTCTCCTGCGACCCTGCCACTCTGGCTCGGGACGCCCGCAAACTGGCTGAAGGTGGTTACCAACTGGTAGAAGTGCAGCCTGTAGACATGTTTCCCCAGACTTACCATATCGAGAACGTGGCCCTGTTCGAGCGGTCCGGGTAGCCAGTCCGATTCCGCACCGATAAGGGACGAGGCTAAGTACAGCCATCTCTAAATTCGCTTCGAGTTTACCTGCTCGCGCTGTACTTAGTCCAGCGGCGGACTCAGGGTCCGCCTTGAGCAGGTTTTTCGGATAGGCGCTTAACCCTGCCCACCCGCTCCAGCAGTTCCTGGGCGCTACGGCGAGTTGCTCTGGTGGCAGTGCCCAACATGCTGGCCAGTTCCTCAACTCTCTCTTCATCGGTGAGCTGCTGCACCATGGTCAGGGTGCGTTCGCCGACGACTCTTTTGTCCACCTTGAAGTGGACATCGCCATAGCCGGCCAGTTGGGGCAGGTGAGTGACGCAGAGGACCTGGTGACCTGAACCGCCGGGCCCTGCTCCCACGGTCAGGCTCCACAGCCTCCTGCCCACTATATCGCCTGTTCGACCGCCGATGCCGACGTCTATCTCGTCGAAGATGAGGGTCGGGGTCCGGTCGGCTGCGGAGAGGACGGTCTTGAGGGCCAGCATAAGCCGCGAGGTCTCGCCTCCAGAGGCTATCTTGGCCAAGGGCTTCAGCGGCTCACCTACGTTGGGCGAGATGAGAAATTCCACCCGATCAATGCCTGTGACATCACAGGCGTAGCGCTTATCTCCCACCCAAACGCCGTCCTCAGCCTCCTTCTGCTCGATAGCCACCCCGAAGCGAGCTCCCTCCATGCCCAGGTCCTTGAGCTCCGCTTCGATGGCCTTACCCAACTGTTCGCCTACTTCCCGCCGCCGGGCCGAGAGCTGGGCGGCCAAAGTACCGATCTGCTGGAGGAGCTCTGCTTCGCGAGCCCTCAACTCCTCCACTCGCTCCTCGCTGTGGACGATCCCGTCCAGTTCCTGCTGGGCCTCCTGGGCGAAGGCCAGAATCTCGGCGATGGAGTCGCCATATTTGCGCTTCAGGTTGTAGATGAGGTCCAGTCTCTCCTCCACCTGGCGCAGCCGCGCCGGGTCAAACTCGATGCTGTCTCGGTAGGCTCGCAAGCTCCGAGCCAAATCCTCCAATTGGTACGATACCTCCTCGGCTACCTCTCGCTGCCCCTTGAGGCTGGGGTCAATCTTCTCCAGGTCGGCCAGGCTGTGGGCCGCCTGGCTCAGGAGGTCAATAGCCGAAAGCTGGTCTCCTTCCCCTTCGTAAAGGGCGCGATGGGCCATATCGGCCAACTCTATCAGACGCTCGGCGTTGGCCAGGCGGATTCGCTCCTCGTTAAGCTCCTCTTCCTCGCCAACCCTGAGGTTGGCCGAAGCGATCTCCTGAATCTGATAGGTCAAAAGGTCGGCCCGACGGGCCAGCTCTCGCTCGTCGCGTATGAGGGCGCTCAGATCCTGACGCACCTGGCGCAACTCCCGCACCAGGCCCGCTACCTCTCGTCGCAGGGGCCAGAGGTTGCCATAGCGGTCAAGAAAGTCTATGTGCTCTCGAACCCTGAGGAGGGATAGGTGTCCAGTCTGGCCGTGGATGTCTATCAGGTGCCGGCCAATGCTTTCCAGAGTGCTCAGGGTCACGACCCGGCCATTCACCCGGCAAATGCTGCGCCCACCCCGTCGAAGCTCCCGGGCCAGGACAAGGATGTCCTCATCGTCGCCCTCCAGGCCATCCCTCTGCAGCAGGGGCAAGACAGCCTCCTTTGCGATCTCGGTGAGGTGGAAAATGCCCTCCACCCGCGCCTCGTTGGTGCCGGAGCGGATCATGGAGGTATCTGCCCTCCCACCCAGGAGCGTGCTCACGGCATCTATGATGATGGACTTGCCTGCCCCTGTCTCCCCGGTCAACACGTTGAAGCCGGGGCTAAAGCGCAGGTG
>CAZRSI010000036.1:0-8785 GCA_964602575.1 uncultured Anaerolineae bacterium | reverse complement strand
TGCCTGCCCCTGTCTCCCCGGTCAACACGTTGAAGCCGGGGCTAAAGCGCAGGTGCAGTTCATCTATGATGGCGAAGTTTTTGACGTTTAGTTCAACTAGCATAGCTCAAAATTTCTCAACAGTGGAATCCCATAAGTTCCCCCGAGTTCCTCCGAGCCGAGGGAACTCGGGGGACTCAGAGGAAATCAGAGGAACTCCGGGGAACTCTAACCGTCCTCTTCCAGATAAGCTGATGGTGTGCAGATAGCCTTACTTCAGCCGGGCGTAAGCTGTACCGACGGCCAGGATTGTGTAGATGATAAGGTCCAGTCGAGCAGGCACGGAGAATGGCAGGTATGGCAAGGCCCGAGGTGTGAGAAGGAAGAGCAGAAAAGGATAGAGACCCGCCACCAGAGCCCCCGTCACGATGCAGCCGCTGACCACCAGCCACATCCAGCGGCCACAGCGGCGACCGGTGGCCCACCGGACCGCCTCGGCGATGACACCACCGGCCACCGGTCCCAGGAGAAGGGCCAGGAAGATGCCCAACCGCCCCATGATGAAGGCGGCTACGGTCGAGGCTACCAGACCCACCACGGCAGCGACGACGTAGTCCAGGGACGTAGCCGTGTAGAAGACAGCCTGCTGAGACCGGACGCACTGGGGGCACCGAAAGCCCACCGGGGTCCGCACCGCGCATTTGGGGCAAATGGGGGCGCCGCACTTGTTGCAGCGCAGACGGGTTTCCACGTTCGGGTGATTGACGCAGTACAACACCTCGTCCTCAGTCATTCTCTTTTCCTCTTTGCCAATTTCGCCGAATCGTAGTAACATAGTAGAAACAATAGGAGAAGGGGGCACAACCATGCTACGCTTTGGAATTGAAATGCTGCAACGTTCGCTGCTGATTGAGATGGCGATGCCACTTCTGGCTCAGCAGAAAGGCACTGCTCAACCCGGCTTACCTTCCGCAGACGCAGCCGTCCTGGTCGAGCGAATTGCCGATCTCGGCTTCACCCTCATCGAGCTCAACACCGACCTGAATGTGTTCTTCCCCGATAGCTTCGGAGTGCCGACCATTCGACGCCTGCAGGCCCTCAAAGAATCGCGGGGGGTGAGCTACACTGTTCACCTGCCCCTCTGGTCGCTGGAGCCTTCCACCCCCGTGCAGTGGGTGCGCGAAGGCTCGGTGGAGGCCCTGGTGGACGCCGTCTTGCGCCTGTCGCCTCTGGAGCCCGAGGTCTACGTGCTCCACGCCACCGGCGCCCTGGCCGCCGAATTCTACACCATGGCCGCCATACCGGATCAGGGACGCCCATTGGTGCTGGGAACTTTCCAGGCTCACGCGGCGCACAGTGTAGAGGAGCTCCTTCGCCGCACCAAGCTCCCCTCGCGGGCCATCGCTGTGGAGACCATCGAGTTCCCCTTCGACCTCACTCTGGCCCTGGCCGAGGAGCTCGACCTCTCCCTCTGCTTCGACACCGGCCACGTGCTGGCCAAGTACCCCGGCCCTGTAGCCTTCGAGGAGGCGCTCCGGAGGTCGCTGCCGCGCCTGGCTGAGATACATCTCCACGACGGCTACTACCGCCCTCAGCCAGATGGGACCGTCCGCCGGGACGACCACCTGCCTCTGGGGGAGGGCGACCTGCCCCTCGATTTCCTGCTCGACACCCTCAAGGAGGCCGGTTTCCAGGGTCCCGTCATCTTCGAGCTGACCATCGAGGAGGCCAAGGCCTCGCTGGATTATCTACGCCCGTTCCTGGCCGAGCGGTGGCCGCACCTTGAGCAGAGTCACGGAAGAGAGCAGGAATAGTACGCCGTAGATGGCGAACAGGATCACGTATCCCAACCCTGGCTGGTTCGGCACATGGACGGTGAAATAGTCGGCGATGGGGCCGCCGATGTAAGAACCGACCGCTCCGGCGCCAGCTCCGGCCAGGTTAGAGATCCCTAGGTAGCGCCCTGCCTCTTCCTTGGGCACCAGGCCAGTGCCCAGGGCCCAGTTGGCGGTGAAGAATAGGCCCGTAGCGATCCCGATGAGAGAACCGCCAATATAAATAGGTGTAAGGCTGGGAGAGAGCAGAAGGATCAGGGTGCCCAGGGCCGCCACGATGCCGCTGATGGCCACGAGTCGTTTGTGGCCGAACCGGTCGGACAGCCAGCCGCTGGGCAGTGCGGAGATCAGGATAAGCACTCCCACCACCATCATCAACTGGCTGGCCGGGCCGGCGGCCTGCTCCTCAGCGTATCCCAGCCGTCCCTGGAGGAAGTAGACGGCGAAGCCGGATAGGTTGGTTGTCCCCACGAAGAAGGCCAGGCGGTTGACCACCCACCAGGCGAACGAGGGGTTAGTGCGCGCTGCCTCGCCGATGCTGACGCGCACGCTGGCCCACACCCCCAGCGTCACTGCGATGGCCATGCCAACCAGGCCGATGGCTCCCATGATCACGATCAACCCCGTTGTAGAAGTGTCCCCTCCCATCAGGCGGCCCACACCTTTGACAATCTCCCCCATGCCCAGGATAATGGCTGTGAAAAGCCCCGTCATCAGCAACAGGCGCAGGAATGGAGCCCAGTTCAGAGGTGGAGCTTCCTTCAATGGCTCCTCACGTACGAGCATGGTAATGAGCATCGCCAGGGCGAGGATGCCCATGGCCACCAGAATGCCGCCCCACATGTTCCCTTTAGCGATGAGCGGCCCCACAAAAAAGGCGACCAAGATCACAGGCACAGGGACCTCGAACATCGCTTTGATGCCAGAGAAGCGGCCCCGCAGGTCTTCCGGCACCAGGTCGGGGATTAGACCCTGCACGGCCCCGTGGGCGGTATTGGATGAGATCTGGAGCAGGATGGCCATGGCGAACAGGAACCAGTAGCCTGTCATCCCCTCCAGGCCGGCGGAGAAGCCAACGGCGGCGATGAAAACCAGGTCTGCCAGTGTGCCCACTAGAATGAAGGGACGCCGCCGCCCCCAGCGGAGGGTGCTGTGGTCGGACAGCATTCCCATCAGGGCCTGCACCAGCAGGGCCACCATCAGCGTCCAGAGGCGAAGGGTGCCGAAAAATGTCCCCTTCCCTGCCTCGCCCACGAACTTCTGCACCAGCAGCGGAAACACCAGCGGTGTCACCGTCTGCGAGAGGGTGGTGAGCCCCAGCCAATAGATGTTAATGATGATGTAATCGAACCAGCGCAACTTTTTCATGATATCCCCCTCTACGTTAGTACAGCATGACGTAAGTTCGTTCCTGGTTTTGGCTCGCGGCGGACCTCAATGCACTTCGTCATTTCAAGGTTCCATACTCTTGCCCTGATTCCTTAAGGAAGACGCAGCCTGTTCATCAAGTTGCGGTAGAAGTAGCCTCTGTCCTGAAGCCTGATGAAACGACAGGTGTGGGGACTGGCTCCCACGACCACCCGATCGGCATCCTCCAGCTCCGTATGAATCTGACCATCAATAGTGAGGATAGCGTGGTGGTCGGTGGAAACCTCTATTTCAACCCTTGCTCCCTCCGAAAGCACGATAGCTCGATCCAGGCTCAAGTAGGATGCGATAGGAATCATAAGGATGTTCCTCAGCTCGGGGGGCAGAATCGGCCCGCCTACCGCCAGGGCGTAAGCGGTGGAACCGGTGGCGGTGGCTATGATGAGCCCATCGGCCGTGTAGGTGGTGAGATAGTTGCCATCAATGCGGGTGGCCAGGCGTACGACGCGAGCGAAAGAAGCCCTGCTAATCACCACTTCATTGAGGGCCTCGAAGTCTCCCAGAGAATCTCCGCCGCGCCAGGCCCTGGCGCGAAGCATGATACGCTCCTCGAGCCAGTGTTTCCCCTCCAGCACCTGTGGCAACTTCTCCTGCCAGTCCTCCGGCTCCATCTCCGCCAGAAAGCCAACTCGACCCAGGTTGAGACCCAAGATGGGGACAGAATATCTTGCAGTTAACCGCGCCGCCCGCAGAATCGTGCCATCGCCCCCTAAGGTGATCAAGAGGTCAAGGTCGCTGGCATGGCATGTAACCTCCTCCTCGTTCCAGGCCGAGCATAGCCAGGGGGCGACCTCTCTTTCCCTCAGGTAATGGGCTATCTCCTCGGCTAGGCCAAGCGATTCAGGCAGTCTTGGGTGGTGTAGTAGACCGACTTTTTTCACCTGTGATGCTCCGTTACTATCACTTATACAATTCGGTAGGAGCAATCCCTTGCGGTTGCCCTCACCTGGCAATTGAGTGGGTAAGGGCAAGCCTTGCCCCTACATGAGTGGGTAAAGGCAAGCCTTACCCCTACATAAGCCGTTGGCTCAGCCAACTGGTCACTTCTTCCAAGGCAATGGAGTGTTGCTCACCCCTGGCCATGTCGCGTACGGTTACCTGGCCAGATTCGGCCTCGTTCTCGCCGATGATCAGGGTGTAGGCCATGCCCTGCCGGTTGGCCTGGCGCAACTGGGCCTTGAGGCTGCGGTCACCGAAGGAGGTGAGGGCCCCGATCCCAGCGGTCCGCAGATCCCCAGCCAGTTTCATCGCCATCACCTTGGTCTGTTGGCTCAGTGGGGCAATCATCACCTGGGGCGAGGGCAAGGCAGGCACTTCGATTCCCTGGTGTTTCATAGTCAAAACTATCCGCTCCAGGCCCGAAGCGAAACCAACGCCGGGCGTGGGAGGGCCGCCCAACACCTCGGCCAAGCCATCGTAGCGCCCACCGCCGCACACCGCGTTCTGCGCGCCAATGCCCTCGGCCCATACCTCGAAAACGGTCTTGGTGTAGTAGTCGAGGCCCCGCACCAGCCGATGGCTGACGGTGTAGGGACGGCCAAGGGCATCGAGATACCCCAGCAGGGTCTGGAAGTGTTCGGCACATTCGTCGCAAAGGTACTCTCTCATACTGGGAGCTCCATCAATGATGGGCTGGCATCTCTCGGCCTTGCAGTCCAGCAAGCGAAGGGGATTGCGTTTCAGACGACGGCGGCAGTCATCGCAGATGTCGTCCACATGCCCCTGGTAGTATTCAACAAGCACTTTCAGAAATTCGGGACGGCACTTGGGGCAGCCGATACTGTTGACCTGAAAGGAGAGCCCTTTGAACCCTAGGTCCTCGTAGAGGTGCCAGGCGACGGACATGACCTCCAGGTCCACTGCTGGGTCTTGTTCACCGATGGCCTCGACGTTAAACTGGTGGTGCTGGCGATAGCGCCCGGCCTGGGGACGCTCGTAGCGGAAACAGGGCCCGATAGAATACACTTTGACTGGCTGGGGGCGAACGTGCATGCCATGCTCGAGGTAGGCCCGCACCACCCCGGCCGTGAACTCCGGGCGCAGGGTGATGGAATCTCCCCCTTTGTCTAAAAACGAATACATTTCTTTCTCCACGATGTCCGTGGTCTCACCCACGCCGCGCTTGAAGAGCGCCGTGGCCTCAAAGATAGGCGTATCCAACTGCTGATAGCCATAGAGCTGAGCGATGTAATGAATGCGCTCTTGGATGTGGCGCCAGTAAGGTTGGTCCTCAGGTAAAATATCTTGTGTACCACGGGGTGCACTAAATAAAGCCAAAGGGAACCTCCTCTCTTGAACATTTGAACTTTATATTGTATCCATTTTCTCCTTATCTACGCTAACCTCTCCTCACACTCCTCCCGATAGCCGCAGCTCCGGCAACGGTTAGGGTTAGCGTGATTGGGTCCCACATCGCTGGCAGTGAGGTTCTGGCGCATCTCGGCCAGGGTACTCAGCAACTGAGCCCGTAACTGCGCGGTGTACTCGACGGTGTAGGCCTGGTCACGGTACTTGATGATACCATAGGGCGGGGGGTGCCCGTATTCCTCCTCTAACAGAAGGCAATAGGCAGCCAGTTGGAGGATATGGGAGCGATAGGGGCTCGGCGGAGCAGTCGTGGATTTGACCTCAACCGGGATTTTTGCCCTTCCGTCATCAACGAGGTAGTCAGGCTTACCTGTCAGGAGATAGCGGCGGGAGAAGAGGGGCCGCTCGCAGCGATTCCAGGCGCCGGTGTCGGTGTAGATTACCCGGCCCTGAGGCAACCCCGTCTGTTTGCGCTGGCCGCGAGCCCATCCAAGCAGGAGCAAGCCTCCCACGAACAGAAAAATAGCGCATGCCAGTAGAATCACGCGGGGGGCGGTCACAATGCTTCTTCCTATGTTCTGTAATCGCTAGCAAGCACTAAGGACATCTCAATGTTTGTCTTCTCAGCCCCGCAGGACCAACATCAGGAACAGCGCGCCGGCCAACAGAGCCAATGCTAACAGCGCATACGCCCATCGCTGCAGGCGATGATAACTCGCCACCTTCTGCCCGTGGCGGAGATGGGCTTCTTCGCCAGCGGCCATCCTCTCCAGATTGGCCGGGCGGTAGCCCAGCACCCTTCCTAACCACCAGGCCCTGGCACAGTAGGCGTATTCGCCCACTTCGCTGGCTCGAATGACTTTACTGGCCTTTCTGGCCATTAACGTTGATCCTCTCCTCGAAGGCCCGGAGGGCTTTTTGCAGCTTGTCCTGGCGGATGGCCATGGTCAAATCACCTCGTGTTCGCTCCAGCACCCCCCGCACCATGTCGGTGGTACGGCGGAGCCCTCCTGTGATAGCGTCGGGAAAGTCCATGGTGACCAGCACGGCGTAGACATCCTCCATAACTAAGAGGATTTCCTCGCCCCGCTCGATCTGACCTCGGCGGATGATATCCAACACATAGCGGCGCAACTCCCCCACTGCCTCGCCTAGGCCGTTGAGATAGGCTGGGTATTCGACTCCCAGGTCATCGGGGTCGGGCAGTGGGCCATCGGTGATCAAAGCGTAGGTGATGCTGGCCTCGGCGAGCTCCTTGAGAGCATCTTGAGTGTAGCCAGCATAGTACAAATCTGGGTAATTGCTAACACATTCCACCAATTCCGAAGCCGCCTGCTGGGCCGTAGCCAGGAGTTGGTTTGCCTCTTCGAACTCACCTCTATGGGTAGCACGTATAGTGTTAGCACAGTAACGAATCAATTGTCGGGAACGTCTCAGCGCCTCGTCACGCGCTGCATTTTTGGCCTCGAGACTCTCGCGAATTCTCCCTGCAATGACATCTAGATTGTCCAATGGAGCCTCCCTCACTCGATTGCGGATTTCAGGTTGCGGAATGCGGAATTGGTCCGAGATCCGCATTTGGCGATGGCAACGTCTATTTGATGAAACCGATGGGCCTTTCTTCTTCGAACTTGTGCTCGGGCGTCTTGATTTCGCCGAACTTCTCCTCGAACTTTCGCAAGTTGTCTCCCAGGGCCCGATGGAGGAGCTTGGCGTTCATAGGGGTCATGATGATGCGGGCATATACCTTGGCCTTGGGCACGTTGGGGAGCAGTCTGGCGAAATCTACAACTATCTCCGAGGGAGAGTGGGTAATGAGAGCAAAGTTGGAGTAGATAGCTTCCAGATCCTGAGGCAATTCGATGTTAACGCGCATCTGTGGCCGGGCTTTTTTGGTGCTCATAATATCGTTCCTTTCGTTGATATTGGGTCTAACCCTCCCGCAGGCTGCGGCGATATTTCGGCTTAGGGCGACTTTTAAGCCTGCGGGAGGGTAGCTGACTAGAACATCTCAATCCGATAATCCACCACTTCCACATCAGGGCGGTTGGCCTCGATCCACTCGACAACCTTTGTCATGAGACCATGCACGTAGTCGGCTCCGTTTGATATACATGCCACTCCCAGCGTAGCCGATTGCCAGAGCTCATGATTGCCTATTTCAGCAATGGAGATGTTGAACTGATTACGTAACCGAGCCATGATGGACTTTATTACCCGCCGCTTACCCTTTAACGATCCATTGCCAGGGATACGCAACTCGATGATGCACGTACCGATAATCATAATCAACTCCCAAGGCTGGTACCTTATTGCTTATTGTACCATACTTTGCCCAATTTTGAAATATGGTACCCCGCATGCAATCGCGGTCAGTGGAGACAATGGGCCTCCATCCCAAGGAGAGGAAAAATATGGTGTTTTGCTGCGCGACACCGCTATACAATGCAACATTCTTCTCCCCTCCCCTTTTCCCACAAGGTAATGAGCACTTTTCAAATCCTAAAATTCCACTCCTGCGTGGCGTATTTTTCCCGCCGAAGCCTCTCCGCCAAGGCTAACTCGTGCTTGCTGAGCCGGCCGGGGATCAGCCGCAGGTTCATGGCCTGGGCGAAGCCGGCAACCAGATGCCGGGCCACCTCCTCGAAAGAGACGTCACATCCCAGCGTCAACCTCAGCGAAGTTGCACGTGCCCGTAGCTCTTGTTTTGATTCCTCTCGCTTCCCTTCCGATGACACTTTCAAGAAGTCGAATATGCGGGCGATGTCTCCTTCCAGGGGCAGGGAACCATGCTGGAGTACCACCCCCCTCTTGCGCACCTGAGCGCTGCCTACCAGCTTCTTGCCGCCCACGGTGATCTCGTAGCTGGATGGGGCGTCGAAACAGGCGGCTGAAGGAGCCCTCACCCTCTCCCCCCTGCGCCCCCCTCCCCCTCTCCCAACCTTGGGAGAGGGGGAGGGGGGATAGGGTGGGGGAGAGGGCATGAGGGCCTGCTCAGCATCCACCCCCAAAGCTCTCAAACCCGCCACCAACCCCGTGCTCAGGCGGCGATAGGACTCGATGACGCCTCCGGCCACGCGAGGCTCCGTCTGAGGGGCAACAACGCTGTAGGTCAGTTCGTCGGCGTGGAGGATGGCTCGCCCGCCCGTGGGCCGCCGTACGAAATCAATGCCCGCCTCTCGACACCTGTCCACATCCACTTCGCCCATGGACTGGCTGTAGCCGATGGACAGGCA
>CAZRSI010000035.1:0-16571 GCA_964602575.1 uncultured Anaerolineae bacterium | reverse complement strand
GCGGCTGCTGGCACGTAGTTAGCCGAGACTTATTCCTGGGGTACCGTCCTTCCTCGTCCCCCAGAAAAGGGGTTTACAACCCGAAGGCCTTCCTCCCCCACGCGGCGTTGCTGCGTCAGGCTTTCGCCCATTGCGCAATATCCCTCACTGCTGCCTCCCGTAGGAGTCGGGCCCGTGTCTCAGTGCCCGTGTGGCTGATCGTCCTCTCAGACCAGCTACCCGTCATCGCCTTGGTGGGCCGTTACCCCACCAACTAGCTGATAGGCCGCAGGCCCCTCCCGAAGCGGCACGGCGCCTTTCGGCACTCCGGACCTTTACTCCGTGGTCCTCTAACCCCACGGAGCACATGGGGTATTAGCTGCCGTTTCCAGCAGTTATCCCCCTCTTCGGGGCAGGTCACCTACGTGTTACTCACCCGTTCGCCGCTAACCGACAGAAAAGATGGCTTCTAGCAATGGCGAACCATCACTTTCCACCATCACATCTACCGGTCCGCTCGACTTGCATGTGTTAGGCACGCCGCTAGCGTTCATCCTGAGCCAGGATCAAACCCTCCATAAAAGGATTGACTTTGGAAAACCCAAGATTCCCGCACTGCCTTCTTACCACTCTTCAGTTGTTAAAGTGCCTCTACTTTGCAAGTAATTATAACGTGAATCCCCGAATTTGTCAAGTTTAAAAGAACATCCTTTAAGCAAAAAGCCGATGCTTTCACATCGGCGGAGGCAGAAAGTCTAGCGCTGGTTTCAATTTCCTTTAGCTTTAGACCTTTTGCCTCCTTTCTCCATTGTTAGATCTTCTCGCCAAGAGCGAGCGAGATCGGCTTCCCATTTGCGCTTATATTATACCAAAAAAGAAAGCAATTGTCAAGAGGTAATTCCTACGAATTTTGCCTTCCCATAAAATTCCTGTCCCCACAAATGCTTGGGATCGCGCTTAACCGCTGCGCAAGCCCTTGTGATCTACCAAAATTGCGTCTGCACGAGAAATGTGATAGAATTAGAAACGAAATTTGTAGATTGGGATTTGTCCATGCGACCCAAATGGCAGATAGCACCGCCAGCGCCGGAAAGCCATCTGGCCCGCTTTCCACACCTCTCTCCCCTTATCGTTCAATTGCTCTATAACCGGGGCATCACTTCTCCTCAGGATGTGGAGGATTTCCTATCCGGGGCCTTCTCCGGGGAAAACCCCTTTCGCCTCAAAGGGGTCAACGAAGCTGTGACCCGCCTCCGACAGGCTATCCGCCAAGGCGAACCGGTGGCCATCTACGGCGATTTCGACGCCGATGGAGTAACGGCAACCGCTCTCTTAATGGAAACCCTCTCGGCTCTGGGAGCCAAGGTGATGCCCTATATCCCCCACCGGGTGGACGAGGGCTATGGCCTCAATTGCGAGGCCCTGCGCCACCTGGCATCCAATGGTATCCGGGTGGTGGTGACTGTTGATTGCGGCATCCGGTCCATCCAAGAGGTCCAATATGGGAGCAAGTTGGGCCTGGACTTTATCATCACCGATCATCACTCGGTGGGCGAGGAGGTCCCTCCGGCCCTGGCAGTTATCAATCCCAAGCAATCCGACTGTCGGTATCCCTTTAAGGATTTGGCGGGGGTAGGGGTGGCCTTCAAGCTGGCCCAGGCCCTGTTGCGAGTCCATCGCCGGGTGCCTCTGACAAAGCGCGAGGTCAATCTAAGCGAAGAGGATCTGCTGGACCTGGTCGCCTTAGGCACCGTTGCCGACCTGGTTCCTCTGTTGGGGGAGAACAGGACGCTGGTCAAGCGAGGGTTAGAGCAACTGAACCATCCCCGGCGTCCGGGCATCAAAGCTCTGATCACTGGCGCCGGCCTGGAGACTGGAACGATTGATGCCACCGCCATCGGCTTCATACTGGGCCCCCGCCTAAATGCCGCCGGGCGTATTGCTCACGCCATGACAAGCTATAAACTACTCGTCACCGGTTCGGAACAGGAAGCTGGGGAGTTGGCCAGCAAGCTAAGCGAACTCAATCAGCACCGTCAGCAACTGACAATAGAAACCCTGGAGCGAGCACGGGAACAGGTGATGGTGGACGTCGAGACCGAGAAACTCCTCTTCGCGGCAGGCGAGGATTTCCTGGCTGGCATCGTGGGCTTGGTGGCCAGCCGCCTGACCGAGGAGTTCTACCGTCCTAGCGTGGTCGTCGAGTTGGGCCCGGGGGAGAGCCGTGGCTCAGCCCGCAGCATTCCTGAATTCAACATTACCGCTGCCCTGGATAGGTGCCGCGACCTTCTGATCCGGTACGGCGGACACGCGGCTGCCGCTGGCTTCACCGTAGCTAACGACAAGCTGGAGGCCCTGCGGGAACGCCTGAAAGAACTGGCCGCAGAGCAACTGGAGAGAGTAGAGCTAGCCCCTACGCTCCTCATTGACGCCGAAGTCGAACTATCCGAAGTGGATTGGGCCACCCAGGCCCTGCTGACCCAGTTGGAACCCTGCGGCTATGCCAATCCCTCCCCTCTCCTGTTGAGCCGTCGGGCCATCGTGCGGGATGCCCGCGCCGTGGGCAACGACGGGAGCCACCTCAAGCTCACCCTTAGCGATGGCCAGGTCGTATGGGATGCTATTGCCTTCCACCAGGGCCAATGGGCCAACCAGCTTCCCCGTCACATTGATGTCGTCTACTCCGTGGAAGTTAACGAGTGGCAGGGGGAAAAGCGGCTGCAACTCAACGTGAAAGACCTACGGTCTTCGGTGTAGTAGATGAAAACCAAAGACCTGACAGGTTTCCGAAAACCTGTCAGGTCTTTTGGTTTACTGGACAAAAGCGACTGCCTGGGTTATAATCATGACCGGAGAGCAAACGTTGAAGAGAGTACCCCCTGCCCTGATCTGTCTTGGATTACTGATCCCGCACATCTGGCTTGGCACGCCAGCTTACGCCGCCTCACCGCCTGACCCCCGCTTCGGAGCGGTGGAGGCCTACGATGCCCCCGATCAGGCAACCCTGGCCGGCGTGGGCTGGGAACGGGTACTATTCTGGTGGTACAAACTGCAACCCAACGGGCCAGAAGATTGGAACGGCCAGTACTTCCCCGACGAGATCCTGGAGCGGGAGCTAGCCCAAGGCCGCGAAGTGGTGGGCCTGCTCAATAACACGCCCCACTGGGCCACCGACGGCGAGCCTCTGCGCGGCGTGCCCCGCGGACTCTACCTGCCTCATGATGACCCCAACAACCTGTGGGCAGACTTCGTCCGACGTATCGTGAGCCATTACGCGGGACGCATTGACCACTGGATTATCTGGAACGAGCCCGATGTCTGGGACGAGGAGCACGTCGGCCACACCTGGGCCGGCTCGGTGGAGGACTATTATCAATTGCTGAAGGTGGCCTATCTGGCCGCCAAGGAGGCGAATCCGAACTGCGTCATCCACCTGACGGGGCTGACTTACTGGTGGGATTGGGTGTATGGCCGCCGGCAGTACTTCGAGCGGTTTCTGGATGTAGTCGCCCAGGATCCCACTGCCCCTGAACACGATTATTATTTCGATGTCGTTACCTTGCACATCTATTTCAAACCACAAACGGTTTACGAGATCGTGGATTACTTCCATCAGGCGATGAGGAAGCACGGCATAGACAAGCCCATCTGGATCAACGAGACCAACGCCCCGCCTTCCGACGACCCTGGTTGGCCGGTGCACGATCCCCGCTTTGTGATCAGCCTGGACGAGCAGGCCTCGTACATCATCCAGGCTTTCGCTCTGGGCCTGGCGGCGGGAGTCGAGCGCATCGCCGTCTACAAGATGATTGACAAGCCAGGCGACATCCACGCCAATCCGGAGCCCTACGGCCTGGTCCGAGCCGATGGCAGCCTGCGCCCAGCCTTCTATGCCTACCAGGTGGTGACCACCCACTTCGCAGGTTTCCGCCGGGCCACCCTGGTCCGCCGTGGAGACATTGATCAAGTTACCATTGACCGAGGGGAGAGGACGACCACCGTCCTCTGGAATCGCTCGCCCATGACGCAAACAGTCTCTGTGCAGGCCATAGCACCGCAGGCCATCTTGGTGAACAAAAAGGGGGAGACCAGGACGGTGGCTGCGGACAATGGGCGATACACTCTGACCCTGCCCGGTGCACTCTGCAGCGATCCCACCGGTTGCTTCATCGGCGGCAGCCCCCTTCTTTTGGTCGAGG
This sequence comes from uncultured Anaerolineae bacterium, assembly GCA_964602575.1. Taxonomy (GTDB): domain Bacteria; phylum Chloroflexota; class Anaerolineae; order VGOG01; family VGOG01; genus CAZRSI01. Next base: position 12,393 of record CAZRSI010000035.1, on the reverse strand, counting down.
AGGGCCCGCCCTCGGCTCGCGGCTTGCTCCAGCCCACTTCCACGCCCACCGCTACACCCACAAGCACCAGCACGGTGACTCCTTCGCCCACCACTACGCCGACACCCACACAGGCACCGACACGCACGCCTACCCCCAGCCCGACCTCATCACCCACTCCCACGCTCACAGCGACTCCGACACCTATGCCCACCAGAACACCGTCGCCCACTCCTACAGCTACGGCAACATATACCCCCTCCCCCGATGTTATTGCGAGCGAGGGGACATCCTGCCCTGAGCAAAGCGAAGGGAAGCAATCCCTCACTGGGGGGGAGGAGATGGCTTCGCCCCCTCCGGAGGCTTGCGATGACAGGCTGACGATGGGCGAAGGTCTCTCGACCGAGCCCGTTCGAGAACCCAAGACTCCTAGCGCACCTGAGGATCCGCCTAAAGATGTTTTTCTGAAACCTTTAGGCTTTGTCGCCATCGCCCTCCTGGGGCTGATCACCCTAAGCGGACTTATCATCTGGTGGCGAAGACAGGCCTGAGAGCCTGTGGAATATGGCAACGAATCGGGAGAGATTTGCCAAGTTGGCCGGAAGAAGATGAATTCAACTGAGGGAAATGATAACCTGGAGAGTTGGGCCCCGAGAGACGCTCAGCCCAATGGAATGCTGGAGAAGAAAAAGAGTCACCCGGGACTCTCAGAACCCCTCAGCATCTGGGAAAGTTTGGCGGAGCGGAAAATCAAAGAGGCTCAGGAGCAGGGCCTGTTCGACGACTTACCAGGCAAGGGGAAACCGCTGGACCTTTCGGAGAATCCCTTCCTCGACCCCTCCTGGCGCATAGCCTTCAAGCTGTTGCAGGATCACGGCTTCGCCCCGGAGTGGATCGAATTGGACAAGGAGATTCGGGCCGAGTTGGGGGCGCTTCGTCGGCAACTGGCCGAGAGTAAGTGCTGGTACGCCAGAGCCATGGCAAGTTTAGAGGACTGGCCGGGTTGTGAAGCCAGGCAAGGGCGAGCCTGGATTGAAGCTTATTGGGAGAGAAAGCTGAGCTATTTTGCCACTTGGATAATCGAACTCAACAAGAAGATCGGGCTTTTCAACCTCAAGGTGCCCATTGTCAGGCTGCAAAGACGCAAAGTTTCAATAGACGAAGAGCTCCAACGTTTGAATTGCTCAGCATCCACTACCGAGGGAGCTAATCGGGAGAATAGTCCTTGAAGAGCAGAGGTAGATAGCTCTCCCAGCAACGGGTATACACAGCGGTTACGGGGATGATTATGGGGCTGTGCTCATAATTGGTCATTACGCTGATCGCGGTGATCCCCGCTGTGTAGACATCGTAGCCCTGCAGGTGGCTTGGGTCTATGGCGACTGTGGCCGAGGATGGCGTTAGACCATACGGACCGCTGACAGAGAGCCACTCGTCTGTGGGCATAACGTGCCAGGTAGAGGCATTGGTGTTTGGATTGATGATCGTCCATTTGGGTAGAACGCCGTGGTCGCAGACGCGACCCAAGTCAACGACGTTGGCGGGCTCCACTTCCAGGTAGTGGGTCGTGGCCATTACCGCCGCAGCCGCATCAATGCGCCCCCAGCCGAAGTATTCATCCCAACCCGGTTCGCCCAGATCAACAGCCGTGGACTCAATGATCTCCTCCACCTGGTCGTTTGTCAAGTGGGGGTTAACTGACCAGATCAGGGCAGCCAATCCCGACACGTGGGCGGCGGCTCCCCAAGTGCTGTTGCTGGCAGCAACCGACTTACTACAATTGGGATGAATATAGACACCCCAGACACCACCGCACCCAGGTGCGGCGACATCCACCTTGTCATTGTAACAGGAAATATCACAGAGCTCATCATCTTGGCCAGTGGCCGCGACAGAAACCACGTGCTCCAGAGCGGCGGGATAGCGGTATACATCTGGGGGAGGAGAGTTCTCCAGCAAGTCACCTGACCCGGCAACGACAAGAGCACCTTTAGAATAAGCATAATCTATTACGTTTTGGACTGAATGGGGATAATCGTAGCCAGAAAGTTGAATGCCCAGGTCTATGATCTTTGCCCCATTATCAGCGGCATACAAAATGCCTCCGTTTAAGTCTTCAAGAATCATATAAAGTACCGGCTCCTGATCCTGATATAACAACTCCATCACCTTAATCGGCATTATCTCAGCCCCCCACGAGACGCCAGCGATGAGCACACCGTTGTTGGTTTCCGCCGCCGCAATGCTGCTAATGTAAGTGCCGTGCCATACATCGTCCTCAGGCTCACCATTCCAGTTTATAAAATCCCAGCCATGCACATCGTCTTTATAGCCATTCCCATCATCATCCAAGCCATTGTCCGGTATCTCGCCCTTGTTCGTCCATATCTTATCCTTCAATTCAGGGTGGTCAAGATCAACGCCTGTGCTGATGACGGCGATGACGACCCTGTCGCTCCCTGTGGTGATGTCCCAGGCGGCGTGGGCTTCGATTTTGGCGAGATTCCACTGCAAATACGGGTCATCAGGGATGACGCTTGTGGTAGAGGACAGGGCGTGAGGGGATTCGATCACAATGGGGCTTGTGATCCGAAAGATATAGTTGGGCTCGGCGTATTCCACCAGGGGGTTGCGTTTTAGCCTCTCTATCATCTCCATTTCCTGGCCTTCAGGCACGGAGAGAAGCATGATGCCGACTTCGCCCCACTCCTTTAGCACACTCATTTTCTCAGCAAGAAGCACAGAGTTAATGCTGGTCTCGGGGGCTCCTTCTTTGAATTTGACAATGATCTCGCCTGGCTTGAAGTCCAGCGCGTCATGCTCCCCCTTTATCGGCAGGGGCTCATCGGCGAAAGAAAGGCAGGGGATGAGAAGCAACGCGACTAATGAGAGAAGACGAAAGAGGCTCCCGGTCATTGTTGTATTTTTCATTTCCTTACCTCCGCATAGGCAGCCCGCGCGGCGCTCATAACCAAGACAGACGCCAGCCTCAGGGCATACACAAGCACAACCTTGGCTGGCGCCTCGCAATTAATCAGTTAGCCTCTGTCAAACACAAGGGGCACTTTTGCACCCTGTCGGCCAAGCTTTTATTGATGTATTGTCACATCGAGAGGAGTTTTGCTATTATGCTTCCTTCTCCTCCTCCTCTTTTTCCCCTCTCTTCTCTTCGTCTGCTCCCGAAACAGCACTGCGGAACTCGCGGATCGCTCCGCCCATAGCCCCGCCGATCTCGCGGAGACGACTGGCTCCGAAAATCAAAAGTATGATCAGCAGGAACAGCAGTGCCTCAGGCCACCCGATTTGTCCAAACATGTCTTCCCCCTTTAGGTGGTTTCTTCTTGATGTTTGCCTAAGATTATAGCATGATATTGAAAACAGGACAAATCAGCGAGCCACCTCGATTCCCTTTCCCTCCACCACCTCGCCGACAACCCAGTAGGGATGTCCCTCACCGGCGAAGAGGGCGGTAAGCATCTCCAGCTTCTCCGGCGGAACGGCAATGAGCAAGCCCCCCGAGGTCTCGGGTGTGAAGAGCAGCATCTGCATCTCTTCGGAGATGCCTGGTGCGAAGTCAACTTCCTGCTCGTAGGCGCTTTGGTTGCGGCAGGAACCGCCGGGAAAAAGCCAGTTCTCGGCATACTGGATAGCCCCATCCAAGAAGGGGAGTTTGTCTACGTAGAACCGCAGCCGCACGCCGCTTTTCTCTGCTATCTCGTAGCCATGGCCTAGCAGGGCGAAGCCAGTGACATCGGTGCAGGCGTGTACGCCGACTTGCTGGATCAGCCGGGCTGCGTTCCGGTTGAGCTTCTTCATGTTCTCCACCGCGGCAGCCACGTGGGCCGGGTCGGCCACCCCTCCCTTGAGGGCCGTGGTTATAATGCCCACCCCTAACGGCTTGGTCAGCACCAGCGCGTCGCCAGGGCGGGCGCCAGCCTTGGTCAGCACGCGGTCGGGGTGCACGATGCCCATTACCGCCAGGCCGTACTTGGGCTCCTTGTCGTCCAGGGTGTGGCCGCCGGCCAGCACTCCTCCTGCCTCGGCTACCTTCTCCGCCCCGCCCCGCAGGATCTCGGCCACGATGGCTGGGTCCATGTCAGGGGGGAAGCCGCAGATGTTGAGAGCCAGCACCACCTCACCGCCCATAGCGTAGACGTCACTCATGGCGTTGGCCGCGGCGATGGCCCCGTAGTCGTAGGGGTCGTCCACCACGGGTGGGAAGAAGTCCAGGGTCTGAATCACAGCGACCTCATCGTTGATTTTGTAAACGGCGGCGTCGTCGCTCACTTCCAGGCCAACGAGCAAGTTGGGATATTTTTCGGCGCGAAACATCTCGCGCAATGGGCGCAGGACCTGCGCCAGGGCCTCGGGCCCCCTCTTGGCTGCTCAACCGGCCGCGCTAGTCAGCGCCGTCAGGCGAATTTCCTCACGGGTCATGCATCCTCCTCTGAATCTTCACTTGACTATTACCCCAGTTTTTTATAAGTCAAGGTAAAAAAGGGATGGTTCGCAATAGGTTGACACTTTTTATAAGCCGTCTGGTGACGATGGATCTGATAGAGTGATCGCCTCAAGACAGGCGGCTTTTGCACCCAAGTTTGCCCCGAGCTGAAGCTCAGGGCTGAGCAGCCCAAGCCCGCTAAAAGTGGGCTGTCGGCCCGTTTAAGTGGCCGTTCAGGGCGCTTTCAGCGCCCTTTGACTGCTCAGCCTGGGGGTTCAGCCTCAGGCAACCCGGCTTTCTCCGGATGAACTCATCACCAGCACCAAGGCTGCGGCGCGGCTCCCACGCCTGCTAGATACGCTGTCCAATCAAAGGTGGTTCATCCGAACCCTCCACCACCAGCTTCACCCCGCTGTTGAAGAAGATGATCGTGTCCGGCAGGGGCTCCACCTCGCCCAGGGTGTGAAAGAAGCCCCTGATGAGAATTTGGCCCAACTCAGGATGTTCTCCTCGGCCCATGAACTCGCTGGGTATCACCAATACTAATGGTCCTGCGGTGGGGGCGCCCACTGCTTGCGGGGCCGCCTCCTCCAGAGATGCGCCTCCCCTAGCGATATGAGTGTAGACAAAACAAAACCGCCGCCGGCACACGCCAGCGGCGGCAATTGCCCAAGGAGGAATACCATGCCCAAGCTCAGAGTGCGGTCACATCACCGCCCCCTGGGCCGGGCCCAGTTGAAGCCCCTGGCGTATGCAAGCTGGCCTGCGGACGCCAACCAGCGTCCCAGGCTACACCTCAGGTACGGCGGTGATGCAACGTATACACACTCCTACTCCTTTGCAGTGATATCGGCTTGGATGAAGTCCAACGGTTCGATTTCAGCTTTTCGTACCTACACTAATTATACTACAAATACCCCCCAGATGCAACTATTGTTTGCAATTTGGCACTTATATAGTATAATTTTAAGTACCTGTCCGAAAAGCCACGCCGCTTCCGGAAGGCTGTATTAGTCCAGCGGCAGACTAAGGTCCGCCGCGAGCATTTTTTGGATAGGCTCTAAGTGGTTTTCGTGGGGGGAAGACAGTGCTTTCCTTCTCTTCTCCACGAGGCACATAAGGGTGATCATCCTAACCACAAACTTGATAATCTGGACGAGATGTGATATATTAGTGCCCATCCCAGGCAATCACTTGTTAGCGAGGCGAGAGCGAACCATCAATGACACAACTGGAGGAGCAAAACAAATTGAATCCAGTGAAGGAGTTGCTGGAGAGAGCCATCAAACGGGGATATATCACTTCTACTGAAATCCTGGATGCCTTTCCTGAAGCAGAGGCCGACATCCCCCAACTGGAGGAGCTTTTTGCTGACCTCCATGACCGAGGGATATCCATCTATGAAAGCGAAGAGGAGGCCGAGGAGGAAAGGAAGAAAGCCGAGGCAGGGGAAAATACTCCTTTAATGGAGGACATTGAGGCGGCCCTTGATCTAAGCGACATCGCTGCTGATGATACTATCACTCTGTACCTCAAAGAGATGGCCCGCGTGCCTCTCCTGACGCCGGAGCAAGAAATAGAACTGGCCCACCAACTGGAGCTTGGACGGGCAGCTCGCCGACGCCTTGCCAGAGGCAGCCATGATCCTGAGGAGAGAGAGAAATTGTTGCGAGACATTGAGCGAGGTGAAGAAGCTCGCCAGCATCTCATTAAAGCCAACACCAGGTTGGTGGTGAGTATCGCCAAGAGATATCTGGGCCATGGGGTACCTTTCTTGGATTTGATCCAGGAAGGCAATTTGGGCTTGATGAAAGCCGTGGAGAAATTCGATTATCGGCGAGGTCACCGCCTGTCTACTTATGCCACTTGGTGGATCCGACAGTCCATTACCCGTGCCCTGGCTGAGCAGGGGCGAACCATTCGTGTCCCTGTCCACATGAGTGATCGCATCCGAAAGTTATACCGCATCGCGCGAGAACTGGAGCAAGAGTTGGGCCGCCAACCCAGCCCGGAGGAGATCGCTGAAGAAGTGGCTCTGGAGCCAGAGAAGGTACAGTGGATTCTGCGGGCCTCACGGCGCCCTATCTCCCTGGAGAAGCCGGTGGGTGAGGAGGATGACAACGAGTTGGGTGACTTTATTGAGGACGAGACCGTGCCGGCTCCCTCCGAGACTGCTCACCAGAACCTATTGGCGGAAACCATGGGGGAGGTACTGAGTACTCTTAGTCCCAGAGAGGCACGGATCCTGCGGCTTCGCTTTGGCCTGCAGGATGGCCATAGCTACACTCTGGAGGAGGTAGGCCAGAAATTCGGCCTGACCAGGGAGCGCATCCGTCAAATAGAGGGTGAAGCTTTGCGCAAGCTCCGGCACCCCCGGCGCAGCCGCCACTTGAAGACCTATCTGGGCTAACCCCTTTTTGCACACTGATGAACATCGTTGTCACCGGTTCGATAGCCTACGATTACCTGATGAGTTTCCCGGGCCTGTTTGCCGATTACATCCTGCCCGACCAATTGGACCGCATCTCCCTCAGCTTCCTGGTGGACGAGATGCGGCGACAGCGGGGGGGATGCGCGGCCAATATCGCCTACAACCTGGCTCTGCTAGGCGAACGGCCAAAGGTTATGGCCACTGCGGGGCAAGATTTCGGTGAATATCGCCTCTGGTTAGAACAACATGGCGTGGACACCTCCCTTATCCGAGAAGAGCCGGATCTGTTCACGGCGTCGTTTTTTGTTAACACAGATCAGGGCGGGCATCAAATTGCCAGCTTTTATACAGGTGCGATGGCTCGTGCGCGGGAGCTTTCTTTCCGCGATTTGAACGCCGATGAGATTGACTTGGCTGTCATCTCCCCGAACGATCCCCAAGCCATGGTCAAATATGCGGCCGAGTGCCAGGAACTGGCTATCCCGTATCTGTATGACCCCAGTCAGCAAATCGTTCGCCTCACAGGGGAGGACCTGCGGGCGGGCCTTGAGGGGTGTGACCTCCTGGTGGTCAACGATTACGAGTTTGAGTTGTTACGAGAGAAGACAGGGTTGAGTGTTGAAGTGATCAGGAATATGCCGGCCCAAGCGTGTGTCGTTACGTTAGGAGAGAGAGGAGCGCGCATCTGGACCGAGGGGGATATCTATGAAATCCCGGCCGTGCCTCCCAAAAAGAACAATGACCCTACTGGGGTGGGTGATGCCTTCCGAGCCGGACTGATCAAGGGATTAGCTTTGGGCCTGTCCTGGGACCTGGCGGGGCGGATGGCGGCATTGGCAGCCACTTATGCTCTCGAAGAGGTCGGTCCGCAAAACCATCGCTATACCCTGGCCGATTTTGTCGCTCGCTTTCGAGAGCATTTCGATGACAACCACGCCCTCGACGTGTTGCTATAGCCAATCGGGGCATCCGCACCCCGCTTTCATGTCTGAGACGAGACAATTACGGAGCCTGAATCATTTATGAGTATAAAACAATCTCCAACAGCGGAGTTTTTGGGAAGCAGGGCTGCTATCGCCCAGGCTTTTCGCAATCGCGATTTCCGTGCCCTGTGGATAGGGCAGTTACTCTCCCAGATAGGCGACAACTTTGTCATTGTCGCCGTTCTATTTGTCATCAGCAACCTCACTAGCTCACCCCTGGCTATAGGGATATTGGCCTTGGTTGCTACCCTGCCCCAGGTCTTCTTGGGCCTCATTGGAGGAGTCTTCGTCGACCGCCTGGACCGCAAGCTGGTCATGATCGTCTCCGACATTGTACGTGGCCTGGCGGTCCTAGCCCTCCTCTTCGTCCACAGAGCGGATCAGTTATACATACTCTATATTGTTAGTTTCGTAATGGTCACGGTGGGCCTCTTCTTCAATCCGGCCCGCAATGCCGTCATCCCCAACATCGTCAGCGGCGAAATCCTGCTCACTGCCAATGCGCTTATCCAGGCCAGCCAGATCATTGCCGTTATCCTGGGTGCATCCATAGCCGGTTTGCTCATTGGCTGGCTCGGTCCGGATTTCGCCTTTGTCTTCGATTCCTTCAGCTTTGCTGTCTCAGCTGTAACCATTGTTATTATGAACATACCGCCGCTGAATTCTAAGCCCAGCAAAACCAAGAGCCGGGTCATCTGGGATCAACTGGTGGAGGGGTTGCTTTTCATCAAGAACAGTTTCCCTTTGCGCCATGTCATGATGACCACGGCCATAGCCACTTTGGGGTTTGGGGCCATCATGGTCTTAGGCATCGTCTATCTACGCGAGAAGTTGGGCATAGGTGCTGAGGGATTTGGTTTCCTTTATGCATTTCAAGGGTTAGGAGTGGTGATTGGCGGGGCAATCATCGGGCGCTTTGCTTCCAACGCGCACAGCAACCGCGTCGTGGGGAGTTGTATGGTGATTCTGGGGATGGCTATCATTGCCTTCGCTGTCGCTCCCAGCTATTCCCTGGTCCTGGTGGCTGTAGCTATTGTGGGCCTGAGCATTGTCGCTGCCCGGGCTGCGCTGGCCACGTTGACCCAGCGGCTGGTTCCCGACGAGAAGCGGGGGCGGGTGGAGAGCGCGGTAAATATGGTGATCGGCGCATCTAGTGGCGCTTCCATGGTTCTCTCCGGCCTCCTCGGCAATTTGATCGGGGTACAGGTTGTTTTCATCGCGGCTGGTGCCATCACTATCCTCTCCGGCATAGTTGCATCTTACACCCTCAAAGGAGCCGAAAGGGTGGCAGAATCGTTGGAGCCGTAGTTAAAATGCTCTTGTTTACCAAGTGTCCCCTCTGGCTGCTATGCCCTCGCCAAATTCCAGCAGGTTCTGCACACCTTCGGGGCTTTTGGCCTCCGCATAAACCCGCAAAACCGGTTCCGTACCCGAAGGACGAATCAGAAGCCAGCTATCATCAGCTAGCAGGTACTTGACTCCATCGAGGGTGTTAACATCCACGACCCTCTCTCCCCCTATGGCTTCCGGCGCATCGCTTGTGAGCTGGGCCACCAGTTCGCTCTTGGCCACCGGGGTGCGAAGCGGGATGTCGCGGCGGGCATAATAGGCTGGGCCAACGTCGCTCTGTAGTTGAGCCACGAGTTCGTGCAAGGGGACACCAGCTGCCGCCACGATCTCCAGCAGCAGCAACCCCATCAACACTCCATCCCCCTCTGGGATGTGGCCCTTGATGCTCAACCCACCCGATTCCTCACCGCCGATGAGGACGTCGCCTTCCAGCATGTGCTTGGCAATGTGATTAAAACCCACTGGCGTCTCCACCACTGGCAGGCCATAGCGCGAGGCCAATCGGTCCACCATTCGAGTGGTGGAGATACTCTTGACCACTTTCCCCCTCCAACCTCGCTGCTCAACCAGATATTGCAGTGCCAAGGCGAAAATGTGGTGGGGGTCCACAAAGTTCCCGTTGGCATCCATAGCACCGATGCGGTCTCCATCCCCATCGGTGGCCAATCCCAGGTCGGCATGATAAGTCTGGATGGCTGCCCTCAGCGCGTTCAGATAGTGGGCCACCGGCTCGGGATGGATGCCTCCGAAGCCGGGGTTCATCTCGCCACGGATTTCGTACACCCGGCATCGGGTGCGAGCCAGCATGTCGGCAATGCACTTGCGAGCCGAGCCATACATAGGGTCGGCCACCACCCGCAACTCGCCAGCGGAGATGGCATCCAGGTCTACCATGTGGCTGAGGTGTTCATAATAGGCCCAAGCGGGGTCGAAGCGCTGGATGAGGCCCCTGTCCAGCGCTGCCTGGTAGTCCATCACATTGGGCCCACGTGCAGCTTCCTGGTTGCGCAAAAGGTAGGCTTCGATGCGCTCCGCTTGCTCTGGTAGCGCCGCACCGCCGAAGGCCGCCTTGAGTTTGATGCCATTGTAGCGCGGTGCGTTGTGGCTAGCAGTGATCATCACCCCAGCAGCGGCTTTCTTGTGGACGACAGCGTAGGAAATGGCGGGGGTTGGAGCATCGGCACGGGTGAGGTGGGCGACGATGCCATTGCCGGCCAGAACGCGGGCCACCTCAGTCGCGTAGCGGTCGGAGAGGAACCGGGTGTCGAAACCAACTACCACCTCGGTCTGACCGCTGGCCTCTTCCAGCACATAATCGGCGATGGCCTGGGCCACCAGCCGCAGGTTAGCAAAGGTGAAAGTGTCGGAGATGACAGCTCGCCAGCCGTCAGTGCCGAATTTGATGGACATAGCTAGCTCTCCTTCTAGGGCTTGAGATTTTGGCTCCGGATTTCCTATTGTCCGAGAGCGGCGGTCACAGCTTCGGCTGCCTCCTGGGGCGAAGCTTCACCTTTCAGGACATCCTGGACAGCTCTTTGCAAAGCCCGGCTGATCTTTTCGTAGGCAGGGCCCATAGGTCGAGGATATACGTTTTCCAATTGCTGCCGTGCAAAGGGAAAGTAGGGATCTGCTATACCCAGGTATTCAAAGGCTGCTTTACGTGTGGGTAAGAGCCCGGCAGCCAGGTTCCATTTGGCGTTGTTCTGTGGTGTCAGCAACCATTTGATAAACTGAGCAGCTATAGCCTGTTGGCCGGGGTCATCCGTCACGATGGCCAGGGCCCATCCTTTGCTTAGGGTCGCTACATTGCCATCACGGGTGGGGATGGCCGCAAAAGAAGTGTTCTTAAGCACCGACCTGTTAGCAAGATATTTGGCGGAGCTCACATTGGACATGGCTGCCTGGGCCGATACATAGACACCCCAACAATCTTCCAGGTCTTCGAATTCCAACACCGAGGCTGGAACGACCCCCGCCTCCAGGCAATCTTTGTAGAACTGTAATACCTCGACCAGAACGTCTTTATCAAGGGCCGGTTTGCCGCTTTTGTCTAAGACCTGCCCGCCTGCAGCCAGATACTGGATCATGAAAGCATCGTTTACCAGTTCGCCCTTCCCACCGGCAGGGAAGATGTAGGTAGCCCCGCCGGAGAGGACATCTCTCCAGGTGGTTGGTGGCCCCTCTATTTTGTTGGTGTTGTAGATGAGGTGTTCGACATCGGCCTCGAACTGGAGCCCCACTAACTGGCCTTCGAAGCTGTGCCGGGCGAAGGGGAAAAGGTCCTGCAACACTTCGCTGGATATAAGGTCATCCAACGGCTGGATGAGTTCGGCCTGAGCTGCCTCTTTTAGCTCCAGGGTGTCCAGAATCACCAGGTCTGGCAAGACTGTGGGGGCGGCCACGCTGGCTGTCTTTAGGAAATTGAGAATGCCCCCTTTACCATAGGGTTTCTTGAGAATGTATTGGAGCTTTACATTGGGATGAGCTTCTTCGAAGGCTTGCCATTGCTCGGCCAAAAGTTGTCCACTGGCGGTGTCTTGGGTGGGAAAGAAAGCCTCCGTTGTCCAGATGGTCAAACCAATTGTTGAGGACACCGTTGGAGCAGGCGGGAGGTAAGTAGGCGTTGAAGGGCTCGTCTGTCTTGGCACTGTAGTAGCTACTGGTGTCTCTGTTTGAGAGGGGGCAGGCGGTTGGGATAGGAGGTCGCATCCCGCTAATCCCACTGTTATCAGAAATGAGATCAGGCAGACAACAGCTATCACCCTGTAGGAGGTAACAATCATCGAATTCTCGTGTTTGGCCATGTGTTCCCCCCTGCGTCATCCTCCGTTGTCGTCGTTCGCCTGTAGCCTAAAGCTGCTCGAAGAGGACATCCCTATTATACACTCATTTCTCCCTTTGTCCAAATACTCAAAACCGGGGGTTTGCGCAGCGGTTGGGCGCAAGCCCCAACATTCGGAGGAAGAGGAGAGACGAGGGGGCACCCCTCGTACTCCCCAGGCTTCGCTGCGCAAGCCCAAAACCGGGCCTGCGCAGCAGGTCGGGGGGTGTGGGGGGTGTCCCCCCAATATCTCCTCTTCTCGTCGCCAGTGTGGGGCATTGGCCCATTTAGCCCGGGATAGGAAAAAGTGGGGTTGAGGGGGTGCCCCTCAAGCTCCCCAGGCTTCGCTGCGCAAGCCCAAAACCACAACCGATTTGACAAAAACGCT